>JAKAZC010000210.1 GCA_021826655.1 Actinomycetes bacterium
GCTGCTGATCCGTCTCCTGAGCGCTCCGGGCTTCGACTGCTTCGGAGTCGGCGACGACGACCAGGTCCTGTACGGGTACGCGGGCGCGACGCCGGAGTACCTGGTGGACTACGACCGCTACTTCCCGGCGGCGGCGCACCACGGGTGCGAGGTGAACTACCGGTGCCCTCCGGCGGTGGTGCGATCGGCCGCGAACCTCCTCTCGTACAACGGGCTGCGGGTGGACAAGGCCATCCGGCCGGTGTCCGGCCGTCCCGACAGGCCGGAGGCGCTGTCGGTGCGCAGCGCCCCGGGCGAGCGGTTGGCGAGCCTGGCCGCCGCAGCCGTCTCGGGCTGGCGCGAGAACGGGGTCGACTGGTCCGACATGGCCGTGCTCGCCCGGGTGAACTCCGCCCTGCTGCCCGTTCAGGTGGCCCTGAGCGAGGCGGGCATCCCCTGTTCGTCGACCCTCACCGCCGGGGTGCTCGCCCGGACCGGCGTGCGGACGGCCTTCGCCTACCTGCGCATGGGGACCGAACCCGATCGGATCAGCCGCCGCGACGTCGAGGACACGATCCGCCGGCCGTCGCGAGGCATAGCGCCGAACGTGGCCAAGATGCTGACGGACCGCCCACAGACGTCGGTGCGCGAGATCGCCCGCCTGGCGGACGCCCTGACGGGTCGGGACGGCCCCAAGCTCCACGCGTACGCGTCCGACATCGCCCAGGTGGCCCGGGCCTGTGCGAAGGGGACCGCCGCGGCGCTCCGGGCGATCCGGGTCGACCTCGGGCTCGGCGACACCATGGACGTGCTCGACGCGTCGCGGGACGAGCCGGACCGCTCCACGCACCACGACGACCTGATGGCACTCGAGTCGGTGGCGGCGTTCCATCCCGTCGCCAGGTCGTTCGAGTCGTGGCTCACCGACGTGCTCGCCCGTCCCGGTCCCGACGGACCCTCCGTGCTCCTCTCCACCGTGCACCGGATAAAGGGGCGCGAATGGAGCAGGGTCGTGCTGTACGGAGCCACGGCCGGGCTCTTCCCGCACCGGCTCGGCGACGACGTCGAAGGTGAGCGCCGCGTGTTCCACGTGGCGCTCACCAGGGCGACCGACGAGATCGTCGTGCTGGCCGACGCGGAGGCGCCGTCGTTCTTCCTCGACGAGCTCGACGGGACGCGCTCCCGGGTCCCGTCGGCCGGGGCCGCCGATCGATCGGGAGCGGCCGGGTACGGGCGCGACCGGGTTCCGGCGACGAGCGGGCGGGCCGGTGGGGGACGGGCCCGGACCGCGGCTGCGGCAGGCCCGGCAGAGGGGCAGGCGCCGGTGGAGGCGACGGAGGCCAGCACTGCGTTGCGCACGTGGCGGACCGACGTGGCCCGCCGCGAGGGGATGCCGGCCTACATCGTCCTCACCGACCGGCAGTTGGAGGGCATCGTGGCGGCAGCACCCGGCACCCTGGCCGAGCTCGCGGGCTGCAAGGGGATCGGACCGGCGAAGCTCGAGCGGTGGGGTGACGAGATCCTCGCGGTGCTCCACACGCCGTAGCCCCGATCGGCGGCCCGGCTCCTGCGGATCGACGGGCGCGAGGAGTCCATCCACGGTCACCGGTTCGAGGAGGTCATCGCCCTCATGGCCGGAGTCGGCGACTGGCCGGCGACGGGGATCGACTGGGCGAACGTGAAGAAGTCGTCAGGGTCGTACCTGGCCTTCACTCGCTTCAGGCGGGGGAGGTTCGAGCCGTAGTACGCCTCCTGCCAGTTCTCGAGCGTCGGGTCGATGTAGTTCTGGTACGAGCCGGCGGTGTAGGGCGCCAGTGCCGAGTGGGTGTCGGCCAGCCAGGCCGTCCCGGCGGCGACGACGGAGGACGGCGCGCCGGCCGACCAGCTGAAGCTCTCCTGGATGCAGGCGAGCGCGCGCCGGTGGACGAACGCCGTGTCCGACGTGCCGATCCGTTCGATCGCACCGCCGTAGGCGTCGAGGACGAGGCCGCCGCCGACCTGGGGCACGTCCCGGTCCAGTGCCGAGACCGCGGCGACGACCTTGTCGACGCCGGCCGGAGGGAGGGCCGAGTCGATGAAGGAGGACTTTGCCGCGAAGGCCGAGCGTGACAGGATCCCCTGGGGGTTGCGCGACGGCAGCTGACATCGGTCGAGGGTGTCGCCCTCGCACCCGGCTTCGATGAACATGGCGCGGAGGTAGGTCTCGGGACCGACGAATTCGTCCGTCGGCGTCGAGCCGACGGAGGCGAGCAAGGGCCGCAGGGCCGCTGTGCAGGCGGTCGGCGTACCGGCGTACACGCCGGTCACCTTGGTGATCAGGCCGGACCCCGGTCCGGCGGCACCCTGCGAGAGGAATTGGCAGGTCGGGCACGAGCCGCCGGGCACGAGCCGCCCGGCGTTGCCCAGCGTGGCGTAGAGGTCGATCAGTTGCGCCCCCGCGCCGACCGTCGCGGAGGAGGGGGCGGGTGCGACCGCGTCGAGCCTCGAGACGTCGACGACCAGGCCACTCGTCGTCGAGTAGCCGCCGTAGCTGTGCCCTCCCGAGCGGGCCGCCACGTGGACGCCGTGCGCCCGCGCGAAGGTCACGCACCGCTGGACGTCGGCGGCAGTCTGGCAGTACGCGAGGGCCGCCGGCGCGACGGCGTCGAACCGCTCGTTGTAGAGGACCTTGTCGCTCCCGTACGAGGGATCCACCGGGAGGACGAGCGTGCCCGCGAGGCTCGAGCCGAGCGACGGCCAGTCGACGGGTCCGGGCTGCCGCGTCCCGGTGGCGGTCGTGCGGGACGCCGGGCGCCCGCCGGTCCCGCAGGCCGCGGCCGAACCGAGGATCGAAGTGGTCCCGAGCGCGGCGCCGGCCAGGCCCGCCCCCCTCATGAACTGGCGACGGTCGACCCGTTCCCCGGTCATCGTCCGGCGGCGCCCCGCCCGCCGCTCGCCCCCATGCGCGGCGATGCTACCGGCCGCTCCGCTCGCCGCCCGGCTCCGGCGTCGCGGCACCGAGCCCCGGCGTCCCGTCTACGGTGTGGCGCCGGGTGATCACCGGAGTCCGCGAGGGCGGGCGGAGCTCGGCCGAAGGGAGGGCAGGTGTCGATGACGGGGCCTACGGGGAGCAGCGGGTCGAGGCTGGCGGGGCGGGTCGCATTGGTGACGGGCGCCAGCCGGGGACTGGGGAGGGCCATCGCCGTGGCCTTTGCCCGTGAGGGCGCGGCGGTCGCCGTCACGGCGCGCACGGAGGCGGTCTGGGACGACCGGCTTCCGGGGACCATCCACGACACGGTCGCCGAGATCGAGGGTGGCGGCGGCCGGGCGGTGGGGATCGCCGCCGACCTGAGTAGGGAGGGCGACGTCGAGCGCCTTGTGGAGGAGGCCCGGAACCGGTTGGGTCCGATCGACCTTCTGGTCAACAACGCCGCCCTGACCGTCCCCGGGCGGCCCCCGGTTCCCGGGGCCGCGGCCCCGGTCGCCGAAAGGGGACCGACCGCGGCGCGGGCCGGTGGCACGCGGACATCGGGCGGGTTCCTGCAATTCCCGCTGAAGGGCTACCGCCTCCACTTCGAGGTGGGGGTCTTCGCGGCGTACCGGCTGATGCAGCTGGTGCTCCCCGACATGATCGCGGCCGGGCGGGGGGCGATCGTCAACATCAGCTCGGTCGCCTCGGCGATCCCCGGCGAGGGCCCTTACGAGGACCCGGGCCGTCCGGCGGCCCCGGCCTACGGCGGGAACAAGGCGGCGCTCGAGCACCTGACGAGGTCGGTGGCCCACGAGATGGCGGTCCACGGCATCGCGGTCAACGCGCTGTCGCCGTCGGAACCGGTGATCACCCCGGGAAACCTGGTCGCGGCGGCCGGCACGACCGACTGGGCCAGTCCGGAGGATTTCGCCGAGGCGGCGGTGCGCCTGGCCCTCGCCACTCCCGACACGATGACGGGTTGGATCGCCTGGAGCGAGGACGTCCTCCATCCCGAGCTCGGTCGCCGAGGGTGGCTCGGGGAGCGGCTCGGGGCGTAGGCGGGGGAGGGACGAAGGGCGGGCTGCCCGGGGTCGCCGCCGAGACCTACTCGGAGGGGCGGACCCCGGTCCGGCCCGCGATGGCGGGTGGGCCCGCCGTCACCGAGCCCCCTCCGGTCCGTGCCCCCGGCGGGACTCGGGCCAGGGTCCCCCGCGCGATCAGCTCGTCGACGACCAGATCGGCCATGAAGGAGGCCGTCTCCATCGCGTTGCAGCGGGCCGCCTCGGGTTCGCCGTTCTCGATGGCGAGCAGCTCGGCCTCGTAGTAGGGGAGGATGATCCTCGGGTACCGGTCCCACAGCAGTTGGAATGCCTCGGGAATGAAGGTCAGGAAGCTCTTGAGCAGGGCCCGCAGCCGAGGCCCGGCGACTCTGCGATTGACGAGGCGCTGGAACTCGAATCCGAGCTCGTCCCATTCCTCGGGATCCCCGGCCGCGCGCATCGCCTCGACCAGGGCGCGGAGATCCCGGATCAGCTGTGGGTCGTGGCGCGTCGCCGCCCGGGCCGCGGCCTCGCCGCTCAGCATGCCGAAGATCAGGAACTGCTCGCGCACCGTCTCGGCGTCGAACCGCTCGACGAACGCGCCGCGGTGGTATCGGATCCGGACGAGACCGTCCCGCTCCAACTGCACGAGCGCCTCCTGCACCGGCGCCCTGCTCAGGCCGAGCTCGGACGCCAGCTCGTTGCGGTCGATCCGGTGGCCGCTCCGCAGGTCACCGTCGAGGATCATGCGGACGATCGCCGCGGCAACGGCCTCGGCGTTCTTGGTCCCGTATCGCTTCGTCACTCCGCGATTGTAAGACGGCCCGTACCGGGAAGGAGGGGCGGTCGGCGAACCACCGCGATGCGGCGCCGACCTCAGGCGAAGACGACGGTGCGGTTGGCGTTCACGAGCACCCGGTCCTGCAGGTGCAGGCGGAGCCCGCGGGCGAGCACCGATCGTTCGATGTCGCGCCCGATCCGCCGGAGGTCCTCGACCGTGTCGGCGTGGTCGATGCGCGCGGTGTCCTGCTCGATGATCGGCCCGGCGTCGAGCTCCGGGGTCACGTAGTGGCAGGTGGCGCCGATCAACTTCACCCCGCGCTCGTAGGCCTGGTGGTAGGGGCGGGCGCCGGCGAACGACGGCAGGAAGCTGTGGTGGATGTTGATGATGCGACCGGGGTAGCGGTCACAGACGCCGGCGGG
>JAKAZC010000211.1 GCA_021826655.1 Actinomycetes bacterium
ACACCATCCTGGAGCCACCGTCCACGTATTACTACCGCCAGGTGTTCGGCTGCTTCTTCCGGGACCGGCACGGGCTCGAGTCGCTCCACCGGGTGGGGGTGGACAACGTCACGTTCGAGACCGACTACCCGCACACCGACTCGACCTGGCCCGACACCCTGGCCGTGGCCCGGGAGATGATGCGGGACCTGACCGACGAGGAGGTCTACAAGATCGTCCGGGGCAACGCCATCCGGATGCTCCAACTCGACTTCGACCGTGACCTCGGCGCGAGCGGGCACCGTGCGGCTGGGTGAATCGGCCGACGACGGTGCCGCACCGTGCGGGCGGCCGTTGGCCGGCATCCGCATCCTGAGCCTGGAGCAGATGCAGGCCCTGCCGTACGCCACCCAGCTCATGGCCCGGCTGGGCGCCGACGTGGTCAAGGTCGAACAGGCCGGCCGGGGCGACGCCGGACGGGCGTCGTCGCCCGCCGTGACCCGGGAGAACGGCGAGCGGATCGGCGCCACCTTCCTGCGCAACAACATGAACAAGCGGAGCGTCGCCGTCGACCTCCGGTCTGAAGCGGGCCGGGCAGTCGTGCTCGACCTGGTCGGGCACGTGGACGTGGTGGCGGAAAACCTCGGCCCGGGCAAGGCCCGCCGACTGGGACTGGACCACGCCTCGCTCGAGCCCGACCATCCCGCCCTCGTCTACCTGTCGATCTCCGGCTTCGGCAGTGACGGCACCTCGCCCTACGAGGGCCGGCCCGCCTACGCGTCGGTGGCCGAGGCCATGTCCGGGATCTACGAGTACTCGCGTCTGCCCCACCAGCCGCCGGTCCTCAGCCCGACCGGCGGACTGGGCGACTCGGGCACCGGGTTGTTCGCCGTCATCGGGGTGCTGGCCGCGCTGCGCCAGCGGGACGCCACCGGCCTCGGCCAACTGGTGGACGTCTCCATGCTCGACGCGATGGTCGCCCTGTGCGACGTGTCCTACAACTTCGCCTCGCTCGGCCTCGGGCGCCTGCCCGACGAACCGATGCGGGTCCCCATCATCCTGACGTCGTGCCGGTGCGCCGACGGGTGGTTCATCCTCCAGGTTGGCCGGGAGCACCAGTTCGAGCGTCTCGCCCGGGTCATCGGCCACGACGAGTGGCTCGACGACCCCCGGCTCGCCACCCGCCCGGGGTGGAGCGGCCACCTCGACGACGTGATCCAGCCGGCGCTCGAGGCATGGGCGTCGGACCTCACCATGACCGAGGCGGCCCGCCTCCTGGCCGGGGCCGGCCTGGCCGCCGCCCCCTGCACCCGGCCCGAGGCCGTCGCCACCGATCCGCACGTGGTCCAGCACCACATGGTGGTGGAGGTCCCCCGCACCGACGGCGTGACTGAGCCGGTGCTGGTGGGGGGGAATCCGGTCAAGCTGTCGAGGATGCAGGAGGGCCCCGACCGCCAGGTACCGCTCCTCGGCGAGCACACGGCCGAGGTGCTCGCCGAGCTACTGGGGGTGGACGACGTCACCGTCGCCGGATGGATGGCCGACGGGGTGGTGCAGGCCGCCACCCCCGGACCCGACCCGACCCCCGACCCGGCTGACCGGTGACCGCCGACCCCGGCGAGGCGATCGCCCGCCTGGAGGCCTACGAGGCCATCCGCCAGCTCGCCGCCCGCTACGCCCTCGCCGTCGACCGACGCGACCTCGACGCGCTGGTGGCGCTGTTCGTACCCGACGTCCGCGTGGGGCGCGAGGGGACCGGACGTGACGCCCTGCGGGCGTCCTTCGACCGGTCGTTGCGTGGCATCGGGGTGTCGGTGCTCCACGTGGGCACCCAGGTCATCGACCTGGTCGACTCCGAACACGCCACGGGTACCGTCTACTGCAAAGGCGAGATCCAGGACGGCGACCGCTGGATCCACCAGGCCATCGTCTACGACGACGGGTACCGCCAGGTCGACGGGACATGGTGCTTCGTCCGCCGTGTCCACCGGCTGTTCTACGGCTCCGAGGTCGGGGTGAACCCGTTGGGCCTGCCCCCTGCCGAGTGGCCGGCGCACCACGACGGGCGGGGGAGCCTGCCCGGGGAGTGGGACACCTGGACCCGGTTCTGGGCCGGGACCGACGACCCCACCTGACCCACGGCAACCGGGAACCCGGACCCCTGGGAACTGGATCGTGGCCGCATGCCCGGATGTGCGACGGCCCGGTGAGTACCGTCGCGGGGGTTCGGGCCCCTCCGGACGGCCCGCGGCAAGGAGCAGGCATGACCACGGCAACCACGGACGGCGCCTCCCCGGTGATCCTCACCGCGGAAACTGTCATCACCATGGACCCGGCGTCCCCCCGGGCCTCGGCCATCGCATTCCACCCCGGTAGCGGGCTGATCGCCGCCGTCGGTTCCGTCGAGACCTGCCTGGCCGCAGCGCCCGGCGCACACGTGCGCGACCTGGGCGACACCGTGCTGCTGCCCGGGTTCGTGGAGCCGCACAGCCATCCGGTGGTGTCCGGCATCGTGACACGGGCCCCGGCGATCTGGATCGCCCCCTACATGGGCTATCCGACCTGGGGGGACGTGGAGTCCCTGTTCCGCCGGCTCGACGCCTCGACGCCCGCCGGGCGGCCGCTGCTGTTCAACGGCCTCGACCGCCTGCTGCAGGGCGCCCCGTCGCCGACGGCGACCATGCTCGACGAGTTCTTCCCGTCGCGTCCGGTGGTCGTGGCCGACAACTCGGGCCACCTCGCCTACGCCAACACGGCCGGGCTCGCCCTGCAAGGCTGGGACGTCGCGCCACCGCCCGACCCCACCGGAGGGTCGTTCGGGCGCCTGTCCGACGGGACCCTCGACGGACGTGCCTACGAGCTCCCGGCGGTCATGGCGTTGGTCGGGCCGGTCATGGCGACCGTGGTGACCCACCCGTTGCGCTCGGCCGCCGACTGGTACCGGTACATGGCCTCGTTCGGGATCACCTCGACCTCGGACATGACCTACGACCTCCCGTTCCTGGCCGCCTACCGGGCTCTCGCCTCGTTGGACGACTGCCCGCTGCGTGTGTCGCTCTACCACGTGTCCACCGCTCCCCACTGCGGTGATCCGCTCGAGTCGTCGGCACCCGACCGGCTGCGCAAGCAGGGGATCAAGCTGTGGGCCGACGGCTCGCCGTGGATCGGCAACGCCGCCCTGTCGTTCCCGTACCTCGACACCGAGGTGGTGCGCCGGGCGGAGATCCCTCTCGGGCCGGCCGGTACGTCGGCCATGAACTACACCCCTGCGGAGCTCGACGCGGAGCTCGACGCCCACGCCCCGCAGGGCTGGCAGCTGTCGTTCCACTGCAACGGCGACGCCGCCCTCGACGTCGTCCTCGACGTGTACGAGCGGGGGCTGCGGAAGCACGGACTGCTCGGCACGGACCACCGGTGGCGGGTCGAGCACCTCGGCGCCTGCCGGCGCGAGCAGTTCGAGCGGGCGGCCGCCCTGGGGGTCGAGGCCTCGATGGGGCCCTTCCAATTCATCTACTGGGGAGACCTGCTCGACGGCACGTTGTTCCCGTCGGCCATCGGGTCACGGTGGCAGGCCGTCGGGGACGCGTTCGCCGCCGGGCTCGAGCCCTCGTTCCACAACGACGGATCGGTCACCCCTCCCAACGTGCTGCTCAACGTGCAGTCCATGGTCACCCGCACCACGATCTCGGGAGCCGTCCACGGCCGGGAGCAGGCCGTCACCCTGGACCAGGCCCTGCGGGCGGTCACGATCAACGGTGCCCGCCAGCTGTTCGTGGACGATCGGCTCGGCTCGCTCGAGGCCGGCAAGGTCGCCGACCTGGTCGAGCTGTCGGCCGACCCCTACGCCGTCGATCCCCACACGCTGGCCACCGAGGTGTCGGTCCTCGGCACCTGGGTGGGTGGGCACAGGATCGACCTCGACGCGTTCACCGCCCAGGTCGAGGGCGTGGACCCCGCCCCGCACCGGGACCTGGCCGCCGGGGCCCACCAGCGGTGCTGCGCCTGACCTGTGCCGGTCGCGACGCCGACATCCAGGAGCCACCGGCACCCCGGTGTGGGGGCGGCGACGTCCGGTAACCCGACGGAGTCGGAGGTGAGCGCGGGCCATCACGGAGCCACCGGTGTCCCCGGCTGCCGGAGCCGTGGCTCCGGGGCACCCCCGGTCACCCCCGGTCACCCCCGTCACCCCCGTCACCCCCGGTGACTCCCGGTCACCCGTCTATCGTTGGGCGACCTCAGACGACCGACGACGGAGCACGCGTGACCGAATCGACCATCATCTATACGCACACCGACGAGGCGCCCGCCCTGGCGACCTACTCCCTCCTGCCGGTGGTGCAGGCCTACGCCGCCAAGGCGGGGGTCGAGGTCGTGACCCGGGACATCTCCCTCGCCGGGCGCATCCTGGCCACGTTCCCGGGGCACCTCACCGAGGGCCAGCGGATCGCCGACGACCTGGCCGAGTTGGGCCGCGACGTGCTGGCCCCCGAGGCCAACATCATCAAGTTGCCCAACGTGTCGGCGTCGGTCCCGCAGCTCAAGACGGCGATCGCCGAGCTGCAGGCAAAGGGCTTCGCCGTCCCCGACTTCCCCGAGGACCCGATCACCGAGGAGGACGCCGCCACCCTCGCCCGCTACCGCACGGTGCTGGGCAGCGCAGTCAACCCGGTGCTGCGCCAGGGCAACTCGGACCGTCGGGCCCCGGCCTCGGTCAAACACTACGCCCGGACCCATCCCCACCGCATGGGCGCCTGGTCGCCGGAGTCGAAGACCAACGTGGCCCACATGGACGGCGGGGACTTCCGTTCCACCGAGGAGTCGGCGGTGATGGCGTCGGACACGTCGCTCACCGTCGAACTGATGGGAGCGGACGGCACGACCACGGCCCTGCGCCCGCCGATCGAAGTGCTGGCCGGTGAGGTGGTGGACGCCGCCGTCATGCGGGTCGCGGACCTGCGGGCGTTCCTCGACCGGCAGATCGCCCGGGCCGCCGCCGACGGCGTCCTGTTCTCCGTCCACCTGAAGGCCACCATGATGAAGGTCTCCGACCCGGTCATCTTCGGCCACGTGGTCCGGGCGTTCTTCCCGACCACGTTCGCCACCTACGGCGACACGCTGGCCGCCGCCGGGCTGAGCCCGAACAACGGGTGG
>JAKAZC010000212.1 GCA_021826655.1 Actinomycetes bacterium
CGGGACGGAGCTCCTCGAACGCGCCGAAGCTCTCGTCGGCCTCGAGGACCAGCCAGTCGCCGCTGTCCCATACCGCGTTCGTGCCGAACTCGTTCACGTCGGCGCCGACGAGGATGGACGGACGGAGGCCCGCTTCGACCAGGGTGAGACCCAGCATGGAGGTCGTCGTCGTCTTGCCGTGGGTGCCCGCCACGGCGATGGTCCGCCGCGTACCGGCGATCGCCCCGAGGACGGCGGCCCGACGCGCCACCCGGATCCCGCTCCGGCGGGCTTCGGCCAGCTCGGGGTTCGAGGTGTCGACGGCAGGCGAGTACGTCACGACGTCGACGCCGTCAACCTGTTCGGGCCGGTGGCCGATCAGCACTCCGATGCCCTGGGACTCGAGGCGGACGGTCACCGGCGATGCCTTGAGGTCGCTACCGGTGACGTCGTGTCCCATGGCTGCCAGAATCGTCGCCATGCCGCTCATGCCGGCTCCCCCCACGCCGACGACGTGGATCCGCTGCCGGCGGGACAGGTCGAGAGGCGGGTCGCTAGCGGGCATTGGCCTCCACGACCTCCGCGACCCGGGCCGCAGCGTCGGGACGGCCGAGTGAACGGGCGCCCGCTGCCATGGCCGACAGCCGCTCGGTGTCGGCCAACAGCGAGCCCACCAGTGGATCCAGGCGGGCAGCATCGCACTCGGCGTCGGGGAGCAGCTCCGCCGCGCCGGCTTCGACCAGGACGCGGGCGTTGGCGGTCTGGTGGTCGCCAGGCGCACCAGGCAGCGGGACGAGCACGGCCGGCACGCCGGCCACCGCCAGCTCGGCGACGGTCATGGCCCCGGCCCGGCTCACGACGAGGTCGGCCGCCCGGTACAAGGCCGCCATGTCCTCTTGGTAGGCCACCGCCCGGTAGTAGAGCGCCGCCGGTCCTAGCCCCGCCGCTGCCGCCGACACCTCCGGCCAGTCCCGCCGGCCGCTGACGTGGTACACGGTGAGGTCGCCACGGTTGCGCCAGCGCTCGGCGAGGGCCAGGGCGGTCCGGTTGAGGCGGGCGGCCCCGAGCGACCCGCCGAAGACGGCGACGGTCTTGCGGTCCGGCGGGAGGCCCATGCCGGCCCGGGCCGCCCGGGCATCCTCAGGCGACCGGCGGACGGCGGCGACCTCGTCGCGAACCGGCGTGCCGGTGACGATGGCCCGGGGAAGGGGTGTGCCGGGCAGGGCGACGGCGCTTGCGGCGGCGAACCGGCCCAACAGGCGGTGGACCAGCCCCGGCACCGCGTCGACGTTCACCAGCACGAGCGGGATGCCGAGCACCACCGCGCTCAGGGCTGCCGGAAAGCTGGCGTAGCCTCCCACCGAGACGACCACCCGGGGCTGCCGCCGTGCGAACCGTCCGAGCACTTCGGCCGTGGCCCACGCCACCCCGGCTACAGCCCCGACGTTGTCGATCAGCTCGGCCGGGCCGACCCTGCGCACGAGCCCTCGCCCGGTGAGCCGGGTGAGAGCGAAGCCCTCTGCGGTGGCAAGCAGCTCCTCGTGGCTCCGGCGGGACCCCATGAGCTCGATGTCGGACCGGTCGTGTCCTCGGTCGGCCAGGGCGCGGGCGATGGCCAGGGCGGGAAGGACGTGGCCGGCGGTGCCGCCCCCGGCGATGACGGCGAACCGTCGATCGCTCACCGCGCCGCCAGCGGCGACTGCCGCCTGCCCGGCACGGCCCTCGAGACCGATCCCGCCGGGCCGGCAAGCACCCCGGCAGGCCGCTCCTGGCGTGCGATGTTGATCAGGACCCCGGTGGCCGCCATCGTGATCACCAGCGAGGATCCCCCATAGGAGACGAACGGCAGCGGGACGCCGGTGACGGGCAGGAGCCCGACGACCGCACCCACGTTCACGAACGTCTCGGCCACCAGCCACGCCACGATGGCGACGGCCAGCAGCGACCCGAAGCGGTCCGGCGCCCGCTCGGCCGCCCGCAGCCCGAGCCAAGCCAGCCCGGCCAGCAGGAAGAGGACGAACAGCGCCCCGACGAGACCGAGCTCCTCGCCGATGACCGAGAAGATGAAGTCCGTGTGGGCGTTCGGGAGGAGGCCCCACTTTTCGCGGCCATTGCCGAGGCCCAGTCCGAACAGATGTCCCGACCCCAGACCGATCAGGGATTGGAGGGACTGGTACGCCGATCCCGAGGCGTGGGCGCTCGGGTGCAGGAACGCGAGCAGGCGGGCCCGCCGGTACGGGTCGATCATGCCGACCACGAAGGCGATCCCGACCAGCCCGGCCATGCTCTTCAGCACCGGGCGGAGCGACACCCCTGACGCAAAGAGCAGGGCCATGGTGATGCAGGAGATCACGAGGGCGGTTCCCATGTCCGGTTGGAGGAGGACTATGCCGGCCCCGGCGGCCGCGGTGAGCAGCAACGGACCCACGATCCGGCGCTGGTCGGCGCCCTCCTGCTCCCGCCGGACGATCAGGTCGGCGCCGAAGATGGCCATCGCCAGCTTCAGCAGCTCGGACGGCTGCAGGCGGAATTGGCCGAAGCCGATCCAGCGGCTCGACCCGCCCGAGTGGACACCGATGCCCGGCACCAGGACGCCCATCAGGAGCACGAAGGTCACGGCGAGGAGGACCGTCCGCCAGCGGCGCCAGCGGCGGTAGTCGGCACGGCATGTAACGGCGAGCACCGCGATGCCGACGACCATCCAAAGGAGCTCCCGGAGGAGGATTCCCCACGGGGTCCCGTAGGTGGCGATGGAGATGACCTCCGACGCCGAGCCGACCATCACCACTCCGACCACGCACAGGAGCGCCACGAGGACCAGCAACGCCCGTGCAGTCGGGACCCGCCCCGCCGCCCGCCGGACGAGGCTCCGGGCAGTCATCTCGGCCGGACTCCTGGCGTCAGTCCCTGGCATCTCCACAGCCTCCCGCGTGACGGCCCCGAGGTGGGGGAATTGCGCTCATCGGATATGGCTGAGGGCGAGGAACTCGCCGTAGAAGATGCCGAGGCCCAATCCGGCGAATAGCCCCGCCAGCACCCAGAACCGGATGATGACCGTCGTCTCCGGCCATCCGAGAAGCTCGAAATGGTGATGGACCGGCGCCATCCGGAAGATGCGGCGCCCGAAGAGCCGGAAGCTCACCACCTGACCGACCACCGAGAGCGTCTCGAGGACGAAGAGCCCTCCGATGATCGGCAGCAGGAGGGTGACGTTCAGCAGCAGGCAGACGGCCGCCAGGCCGGAGCCGAGTGCCAGCGAACCCGTGTCGCCCATCATGATCCGCGCCGGGGCGGCATTCCACCAAAGGAACCCGACACAGCTGCCGGCCAGCGCCATCGCGCACAGCGCCAGGTCGACTGCCGAAGCCGGGAGCAAGTGGTACACGGAGTTGTGCCGGAATATCCAGTACCCGATGATCGCGAGGACGGCGAAGCAGATGGCGGACGAGCCGGCTGCGAGCCCGTCGAGCCCGTCGGTCAGGTTCACGGCGTTGGATGCGCCGACCATGACGAACGTGGCCACCACTACCCATCCGACCTCGCCGAGGCCTGCGCCCGGGGTCGTGGCTCGTACGAACGAGAGCGTCGTCGCGGTGTGCGCCCAGTGCACCGCCAATTCCGAGAACAGCACGCCGGCGGCCAGCTGGGCCACCAGCTTGGCTCGCTTGTTCAATCCGAGGCTCCGGCGGTTGCGGACCTTGATGGCGTCGTCGATGAACCCGATACCACCGAAGGTGACGACTGCCACGAGGACCAGCCATCCCGTCCGGGAGAACCGAACGTCGGGTCCTACGTGGCCCATGGCGTAGCCCGCCAGTATCGCTCCGACGATCGCCACCCCCCCCAGAGTGGGCGTACCGGCCTTGGCGATGTGGGTCAGCGGGCCGTCTTCCCGCACCTGCTGGCCTATACGGCGCCCCTTCAGCCAGCGGATCATGACGGGGGTCCCGAGGATGGCGACCAGCAGCGCCACCCCGCCCGACTCCATCAGCGCGATCACTGCTCACTCCCCGCCCGTGCCGACGTCGCCGGCCCGCCGGAGATCCGCCTTCTCGTCGAGCAGGTCCCGTACGACCTGGCGGTCGTCGAAGGGGAGGCGCCGTCCGCCGACCTCCTGATGGGTCTCATGGCCCTTGCCCGCCACGACCACCACGTCGCCCCGCCGCGCCTCTTCCAACGCGGTGGCGATGGCCTGGCGCCGGTCCCCGACCACGGCCAACCGGGCACCGCCGGTGACCCTCCGGGCTCCGGCGAGCACCTCCTCGATGATCTCAGCGGGATCCTCGTCCCTCGGGTTGTCCGATGTCACGATGGCGACGTCGGACCCTCGGACCGCCGCAGCCCCCATGAGGGGCCGCTTGGCCCGATCGCGGTTGCCGCCGCACCCGAAGACGACGATCACCCGCGCCCGACGGGGAACGAGCCCGCGTACCTCGGAAAGCACCTGTTCGAGGCCGGCCGGAGTATGGGCGTAGTCGACGATGACGGCAGGCCGGGGTTCGCCCACGCCGGCCACCGGCTCGAGGCGCCCGGGAACCTGCTCGGCGTTCTCCAGCCCGGCCACCACGGCATCGGGATCCACGCCTGCCGCGACTGCCGCCTCGGCTGCGAGCAGTGCATTGAGGACGTTCAGGTCGCCGGTGAGCCCGAGAGTGACGGGACGCCCCCTCCAGACGAAGCTCGAACGGCCGATCTCGAGGTACCGGCTCGCGGCCTGGTCACCGGTCACGGCCACCAGCGGCAACCCGCCCCGGGCGAGCAGCCGGCGCCCCCACGGGTCGTCGGCGTTGACCACCCCGCCGGCAGCGCGCTCGGGAGTGAACAACCGGGACTTCGCCTCGAAGTACGCCCCCATCGACCCGTGGAAATCGAGGTGCTCGTGGCTCAGGTTCGTGAAGACCGCGACGTCGAAGCGGATCGCATCGACCCGGGCCTGAGCCAGGGCGTGCGAGGAGACCTCCATGGCGACGGCCCGCCGGGGCCCTCCAGCGCCGGCATCCCGCACTGCTGCGAGCAACGCCTGGAGGTCGGGCGACTCAGGCGTCGTCCGGACCCCCGAAAGAGTGCCCACGACCGTGGCCGGCATGCCGGCAGCCTCGAAGATCGCCCCCATCAGGTGCGACACCGTGGTCTTGCCGTTGGTGC
>JAKAZC010000213.1 GCA_021826655.1 Actinomycetes bacterium
GGCTCCTCGAGGATGACCCCTCGGCCACGTGCGAACACCTGGGTCGTGGAGGTCCCGAGGTCGATTGCGAGGTCCCGGGCCACCGGACCATCGTAGGTGGTCGGGTCCCCCGGCGGGCCGTGCCCCGGGGTGGCGGTCCGTCGGGGCGCGTTACGGAACCAGGACGCGCGGTCCCTTCGGCGTCCCGTGTCGGTAACCTTCGACCCGTGCACGGAGAGGACCACGACGGCTTCGGCACGTCGGGCGACGAGGACGACTGGGGCGACGACGGCCCGATACGGGGCTGGGTTCCCCCTGACGACCGGCTCTGGCTGCACCCGTCCGAGCGGGCAGCGGCAGGGACCCTCCCCCGATCGCTCCCCGGCGCCGCGGGCCCGGGCCAACGCGCGCCGTGGGTCGTGGGCGGATTGGCCGTCTGCGTCGTGCTCGCCATGACACTCACCGGCATGGTGGTGGTGGTCGCCACCGGCGACGGTGGCCGTCCGGTGTCGACCAGCGTGATGTTCACCGGTGTCCCGACCACCGAGGCCGACCTCGGCAAGCTCACCAGCCCCCACCGGATGGTGACCCTGGCGTCGTCGGTGCGGGACTCGACGGTGGCCCTGGTCGTCACCACCGATCACGGCACCCGGGTGGGCACCGGCGTCGTGGCCGAGGCCGGCGGGATCGTGGTCGCACTCCAGCCGACGCTGGACGGCGCCCGCTCCGTCACCGCGATCGAGACCGACGGGACGCGGCAGCCTGCGGTGGAGGTGGGGAGCGACCCGACGACGGGCATCGTGGTGCTCCGCATCGCCGACGACCTGCCTGCCGCGCCCTTCACCACCGGGGACCCGACGACCGGATCGCTGGCCGTGGCGATGTCCGAGGAGGCGGGGGCCGCCGGCGGCACGCCCACGGCCCGGCTCTACGCCGGGACGGTGCTCTACGCCGGGATCGCGGTGGACACCGGTCGTGCCGTCGGCTTCTGCGGGACGGCCATCGCCGCCCCCCTCGCCGCGGACGACTTCGGGAGCCCGCTCGTCGAGCCGTCGGGTTCGGTCGCCGGGGTGCTCGACTCGGTGTCGGGTTCCGGCGGGTCCCGCACCGCGGTCTTCCTCCCGGCGGAGCTCGTACGCGACGTGACGGCACAGATCGTGTCGCACGGATCGGTCGACCACGGCAGCCTGGGTGCGGGCGTGGTCGACGGGCCGGCTGCGGGTACCTCGGGACAGTGGGGCGGGGCCCTGGTCGCCGATGTGGTGACCGGTGGCTCGGCAGCGCAGGCCGGGCTCGAGTACGGGGACCGCATCGTCTCCGTCGACGGCGCCCCGGTCCGGACCGCGTCCGAACTCGCCACCCGCCTCTATGCCGATCCGCCAGGTACCGAGCTTCCCCTGACCTTCGTGCGAGGTGGCACCGAGCGCAGCACCACCGCCGTCCTCGGCAACGCCTGACCGCTCCGGGCGACGCACCGGCCGCGGGACCGGGGTCGTAGCATGGTCCCATGGCACCTCCCGATCCCGCCGAACCGGGGAACCCGTTCCAGTCGCTCCTCGGGGACCTCATGCACATGCTGGGTTCGAACGGACCGGATTCGTGGGAGATGACCCGGGCCTTCGCCCTCAATGTGGCCACCGGCGGCACGCCCGAATCGAACGTCGACCCGCTCCACCGGATCCAGGTGGAGCAGCTGTCGCGCGTGGCCGAGCTCAACGTGGTCGAGGCCACCGGCCTGCCGGTGACCCCCGACGGCCGACGGCTCACCGTCGTCCCCGTCGGACGGGGTGACTGGACCGCACGCGCACTCGAGTCGTGGCGCCCGGTGTTGGCCGAGATGGCCACCCCGCCGGCCGTGGACACGACCCCGCCGGTCGCCGACCCGCAGGGGATCGATCCCATCGGCGATCCGACCGGCGGCATGGCCGCCATGGTCGGCCAGTGGGCATCGGCCATCGGCCCCATGTTCTTCGGACTCCAGATCGGCTCGGTGGTCGGCCACCTGTCGCAGCGGACACTCGGGCAGTACCCCCTCGCGCTCCCGTGGGCACCGTTGGAGGAACTGCTGCTGGTGACCTCCAACATCGCCGAATTCGCGCGGGACTGGAGCCTCCCCGAGGAAGAGGCCCTGCTGTGGGTCTGTGCACGCGAGCTGGCCACCAATTCCGTGCTGACCCGGCCCGGCGTGCGCTCCCGCATGGAGGAGCTGCTCCACGGGTACGCCACGTCGCAGTCGGCCGCCCAACAGGACCTGGCCGGCCGGATCCGTGGCCTCACCGGGGGCGACGACGCGGGCGGAGGGGCCATGGGCGCGGACCTCGAATCCCTGCAGGGCATGTTCGGCAACCCCGAGTCGCTCCTCGGTGACCTCCTCACCCCCGAGACCCGCCGGACGTCGGACCGGCTCACCGCGCTGGCCGTCGTAGTCGACGCCTATGCCGACCACATCGCCACCGCGGTCGGGGCCAGGCTCGTGGGCGCGCACACCCAGCTCGCCGAGGCCTGGTACCGGCGGCGCACCGAGCGTGGCAAGGGCGAGGAAGCGGCTGGCGCCCTGTTCGGCCTCGACCTGGACCAGGCCCAGGTCGACCGGGGTCGGGCCTTCGTGGCCGGGGTCGTCGAACGGGCGGGCGAGGACGGACTCGGGCGACTGTGGACCACGGCCCTCAACCTGCCCACCCCGGCCGAGGTGGACGCGCCGGGCCTGTGGCTCGAGCGGATCGACCTCCCGGAGCTCGACGTCCCGGACGAGGTCTGACCCGGTCCGGGAGAGACGGCTGGTCGCCGACGTCGTCAGGGGGGTTCAGGCCGAGGGGTCCGTCGCCGGGCCGGTTGCAGTCGCGGCCGGGGCCTCCACCGTGGACTCCTCCTCGGGGAGTCCGAGGTCCCACTCCAGGAGGATGTTCTCGCGCTCGGCGTCGCGGATCACCCGCTCACGGTTGCGGCGGTACTGCGGGTCGTGCGGAGGCAGCAGGACGAGGCGGGCGTTGGTACGTCGACGGAACTCCTCGATGAGGGCCGGGTCGCCGAAGTCGGACCGGACGTCCCAGTGGGGCGCGACCGGGCCGAGGTACACGATCCGCACGTGGCCGACCGGCGGCTGCGGCTCGGCGTCCTCCTCGGGGAGGGTCGGATCATCGGTGACCGGGGTCATGGCAGTGGTTCCTCCTGGGACGTCGGTGCGCAGATCCTACCGCCGCACGGGTGGACCGCCGTCCCGACCCGTGCGGGGCACCCCACCCCCACCCACCTGACGGGTCAACATAAGAAGGTCCAGGTGACAGATAAGAATCCGGTGAGGATTGCCGCAGAACCCCCGGATTCCGCACCATCGTCCGGCGTCGGGCGCGACACTGGCGGTGGAACGGATACCTGCGCACCAGCGGCCGGAAGGGCCCACGGCAGCGCCGGACATCCCCGAGGATCACGGAGGATCCATGGACACGGACTGGATGGAAGTGGGGAAGTGCAAGGACCTGTCACCGTCCATCTTCTTCCCGAGCGACGGCGTCGGCGTCCAGGAGGCCCAGCGGATCTGCTCCGAGTGCCCTGTCGCCGATCAGTGCCTGGAGTACGCCCTGGTCGAGCGCGTCGATCATGGGGTGTGGGGGGGCAAGTCCGAGCGCGAGCGGCGCCGGATCCTCCGCCGGCGTCGCGTCGGCCTGAGCGTCGTCGGCGCGCGCTCCTGACTCGGCGGTGACACCGGGCGACGCACTCGTCGAGTGCGTCGTCAACATCAGCGAAGGTCGTGACCCCGTCGTGGTCGCGGCGGTGGCCTCCGCCGGTGGCCACATGGTGCTCGACATCCACTCCGACGCCGACCACCACCGATCGGTGCTCACTCTCGGCGGACCGCTGGTGGATGTTGCGTCCGCTGCCCGCAGTGTGGCGGCTGCCGCGGTCGAACACATCGACCTGTCCCGACACGCCGGCGTCCACCCCCGTCTGGGTGCGGTCGACGTCGTGCCGTTCGTGCCGCTGCAGGCACCCGGGGCAAACGCCACCGCGTGGGAGGTGGTGGTCCGGGCCCGGGACGAATTCGCCCGGTGGTCCGCAGCGGTGCTCGGGGTGCCCTGCTTCCTCTACGGGCCCGAGCGCAGCCTGCCCGAGATCCGCGCCGGCGCCTTCGGCGCGCTCGCACCCGACGTCGGACCGCCCGTCCCGCATCCGACGGCCGGGGCCACCGCCGTCGGTGCCCGCGCCGCGCTGATCGCCTACAACGTGTGGATCGCCGCATCCGGGCCCGACGTGCCCGGTGCCACCGACCCCACGGTGGACGCCATGGCGGTGGCCCGGGACATCGCCGGACGCCTCCGCCGACCCGGCCTACGGACGCTGGGACTCACGGTCGGCGACGCGGCGCAGGTGAGCTGCAACGTCGTCGACCCGGAACGGGTCTCGCTGGTCGAGATCTACGACGCGGTGGCCCGGGATGCGGTGGCCCGGGGCTGTGAGGTGCGCCGTGGCGAACTCGTCGGGCTGCTTCCCGGCACCGCACTGGCCGCGGTGCCGGAGCGCCGACAGGCCGAACTCGGCGTACGTGCCGAGGACACCATCGAATTCCGCCTGGGTGCCCACCCGGGTTGACCGCCGGCCGGCCCCGACTCTACGGAGGCGTCGCCTAGGAGGCGGTCGCCGCCCGTCGCTGCATGGCGCGCTGCCGGCGCAGACGGCGGCGCTCGCGCTCGGACAACCCACCCCAGATCCCGAACTTCTCGCCGTTGGCCAGTGCGTACTCGAGGCAGTCCTCGCGCACCACGCACCCGCGGCAGACCTCCTTCGCCTCGCGGGTGGACGCACCCCGCTCGGGGAAGAAGAGATCGGGATCGACCCCCATGCAATTCGCCCTGGTCTGCCATGTCCGCTCTTGGGGCCCGTACATCAACGACACCATGTCCATTGCCAGACCTCCCTCCCACTCATCCATGCGGTTTCGCGAGAAGCCGCATAGCACGGATGTAACTACAGGTATGTAATCCTTCCCCATAACCGTCCGAAACGCAAGAAAAATGTGGGTGCGCGCCCCGTGCCCCCGGACGGGCGACGGCGGGTGCGCCCC
>JAKAZC010000214.1:0-1319 GCA_021826655.1 Actinomycetes bacterium
CACCGTCTCGACGACGCTCGGTGTGGTGGGCGTGATCGAGACCTTCTTCATCCTCGTGCTGGCCAAGCTGTGGCTGCACCTCGACGTCGCCCAGATCCAGTCCTTCGTCTTCTTGAAGCTGGCGATTGCCGGGCACCTCACCCTGTTCGTCGCCCGCGCCCGGGGACCGTTCTTCCGGCGCCCGTTGCCGGCGGCCGCAATGGTCTGGTCGGCGGTCGGTACCAAGGTCCTCGCCACGTTGCTCGTCGGCTTCGGCTTCGGACTGGTCACGCCGGTCAGCTGGGCGCAGATCGGGTTCGTGTGGGCGTACTGCCTGGCCTGGGTGTTCGTGGAGGACTGGGCGAAGCTCGCCGTCTACCGGCACCTGGAGCTCGGTGGGCGCCACCACCGGCGCTTCCTTGCTCGGGTGCAGGAGCATCTCCAACCTTTAGGGAAAGGCGGCCCGGCGTGATCACCCGACCGCCCCGGCCGGGGTGACGTTCGGCCCTGCCAGCACGAGGACGGTCGGCCCACGCTGGACGGAGGAGGTGCGAGGTGGCACGCACGATTCTCGTCGGTGTGGACGGGTCGCCGGGGTCCCGCCGGGCGCTGGCGTGGGCTGTCGAGGATGCCGCGCTGCAGGGGGCGTTGGTCGAGGCGGTGACGGTGTGTCGCGGTGGCGGCGACGACATGGCGGAACGCTACGTGCCCTTCATCACGTCGCATCCGATGAACCGACCGCTCCACCCGAAGGTGGCTGAAGCGCGCGAGCGCCTCGCTGCGACGGTGGCGCAGATCGCCGAGGCGCACCCGGGAGTCGAGATGACACGGCGGGTGCTCCAGGGGGAAGACCCCGGAGAGGCCCTCTGCCGTCGCGCCGAACGGGCGGACCTGCTCGTCGTGGGCTCCCGTGGTCGGGGGGCCGTCTCGTCCCGCCTGCTAGGGTCGGTGTCGAGCAGGTGTGCCCACCACAGCCCGTGCACGGTGGTGATCGTGCCGGAGGGACCGAGCGGCGCCCCCCGGCACCCTCCGGTCCGGAACGGTCGGATCGTCGTCGGGGTGGACATGTCCGACGGATCGCGGCACGCCCTCGAGTGGGCGATCGGAGAAGCGGCGGCCCGTGGCGACGTGGTCCGGGCGGTGACCGTGTGGGGGAGGACCTACAGCTACGGCGCAGACGTCTACTCGCCGTCCGATGACGAGGTCGGGTTCCGGGCCAAGCGGGCGCTGGACGCGCTCGTCCGCGAGGTCGCCGGCGGAGCACCCGCAGTGGCCATCGAGACCCTCGCCGACGAGGGTGACCCGGGTGCCCGTCTGTGTGCGTTGGCGCGCGATGCGGA
>JAKAZC010000214.1:1329-5028 GCA_021826655.1 Actinomycetes bacterium
CGATACGGACCTGCTCGTCGTCGGCCACCGCGGCCACAACGCCCTCGCATCGCTCCTCCTCGGCTCTGTCGCCGGTGCGTGCGCCCACCACAGCCCGGTGCCAGTGGCGATCGTCCGTCCCCGGTCGCGTCGCCCCGGGGCCGATCGCTCCGGGCGCGTCGCGGAGCACGCCGGCGCACCGGGCTGAGCTCCGGTCCGCCGCCCCGGGCGCCCCCCGGCGGACGACGCGGGACCATCAGGCGTCCCGGGTGGCCATCCGCCATGCGCCGATGGCGGTCCACCCCACGGTCCAGGCGACGACGACGCAGATGGCCACCACCGTGGACTCGTGGACACCGAAGGCCTGGCCTCCGGGGCCGTTGCCGCCGAACGGAGACGGCAGACGGCTGGGTTCCAGGTGGGCGGTGGCCACGCCGATGATGGAGCGTTGCAGGTTCACCAGGTGGGGGAGGCGGCTCCGCACTGCGAGCGGCGTGATGATGATCTCGAGGACGATCATCAGCACCACGGCCACGGTCCGTTGCCCGAGCAGCGAGGCGAGCCCCAGCCCGATCAGGAAGGCGACGGCCGCTTCGAGCTCGATCCACAAGCCCGTCTCCACCATGAGTGAAGCCGGTGGCGAAAGGAAGATGCGGGCGTAGTTCGGGTAGTTCTGGCTGGCGACCTCGACGGCCAGAGCGCGGAGTTGGGAGGGCGTGCACGGCGCCAGCGAGGGGGCGGCAAATGGGGGGGTGTTGGGCCCCGGCAGGCAGGTGATGTCCGACGGGTGCGCCTTCAGCCGGAGCGGGAAGTTCCCCACGACCTCGGTGGCGTGCTGCCCCGCCCACTGCTCCAGGCCCGCCTTCGACAGCTGCGCCGGCATGGTCACCCCGTCGTAGGTCAGCGTCCTCGGGGCGGCGAGAACGCACACGGTGCACACGATGGCGAACCCGACGGCGACGAGCGGCACGATGATGCCGAGCCCGGCCGGGATCCTCGCCAGGTACAGGGCCGTGCGGGATCGTCCGGTGATGACGTGGTGACGGAACATCCCTTCGGTCAGGTCAACGGAGCCGGCGGTGGCGCCGAGGGTCGCGGCGACGATGAAGCCGAAGACGTAGAGGATTCCTGCGACGAGTCCGACGAAGACGTCGTACCCGCCGGCCGGCCCGTAGGTGGCGGGGGCGACGGCGTGGAGGATGAGCCGGATGGCGAGGAACAGGGCCGGAATGCCGACGGTGACGCCGGCCAGCAGCGCCATGAGGCCACGTCGCCGTCGCAGCTCGTGCCACCGGGCGCCGATCATGCGGCCGGTGGGGATCCACGACCATCGCCGGTCGGGGGTTCCCCCCGTTCCTACCGCGAGTCGGACCGGGGCGGAAGGCTCTTCGATGCTCATCGTCATTGCGCTTCTCCCAGACGGCTGGTGACTTCGAGGAACCACGACTCGAGCGATGCCTGGAGCGGCTGGAGCCGGTAGAGGTGGATTCCCTCCTCGACCAGGACGCGGTTGATCTCGGCGATCAGGTCGCGTCCGGTCCCTGCCGGGAGGGTGGCGGCGATACCGTGCGGGACGAGGTCCACGGCCGCGCCGCCGACGATCGGTCGGACCAGTCCCCGGGCCCGCTCCGGTTCCGAGCACTCGATCTCGAGCACGACCGACGTCCCTGCCAGGAGCTCGGCGATGGGGCCCTGGCGGATGACGGTGCCGCGGTCGACGATGGCGACCGAGTCGCAGGTCCGCTGGACCTCATCGAGCAGGTGGGAGGAGAGGACGACCGTGCGGCCCTCGTCGACGAACGAGAGGATCATGTCGCGCATGTCGCTCATGCCGGCGGGATCGAGGCCGTTCATCGGCTCGTCCAGGACCAGCAGCTCGGGGTCGCCGAGCAGGCAGGCGGCCACGCCCAGGCGCTGGCGCATGCCCATCGAGTAGCCCGCCACCCGGTCGTCCGCCCGCCGCCCCAGGCCGACGCGGTCGAGCGCCGGCCCGATCCGGTCGGACGCTGCCCGCTCGCGCGAGCTGGCCAGCATGGCCAGGTTCTCCCGGCCGGTGAGGTGCTTGTGGAACCGGGGCTCGTCCACAATGGCGCCAACGCGGGCCAGTGCCCGGGCGCGCTCCCTCGGAACGGGGTGGCCGAGCAGGGACATCGTCCCGGCGTCGGCGTGCGTGAGGCCGAGGAGGACCCGCATGAGGGTCGTCTTGCCGGCGCCGTTCGGACCGAGATAGCCGAACGCACACCCGCGGGGGACCCGGAGCTCCACCCCGTTGACGGCGGTGTTCGAGCCGAAGCGCTTGACCAGGCCGTGCACCTCGACGGCCCAGGCGTCCGCGTCGAGCTCGTCCGATGGGGCAGGTGGTGCATGGACGCTCATCGTGGCCGGCCTCCTCGTCGGGCGTTTCCCTGGCCCCTAGAGCTACACGCCGGCCGGTGTCAGCACGGTGTCAACGCCGACCCGGATGGTCTCCATATGGAGCCGGTACGGCGCCACGCAGGGACAATGTCGTCGCTGCACGTCGCCGGCACGTGCCCTACGGTGGCACCCAGGTGCTCGGCTGTCACCGGGCTGTCACCTCCGACCGGGGAAACATGGCGGTATGAGGGTTCTCGTTGTCGAAGATCACGAGGTGCTCGGCCGCACCGTCGGCCTCGGGCTGCGGAGGGAGGGCATGGCCGTCGACGTCGTGCTCGACGGTACTGACGCGCTCGACCGCCTGGCCGTCAACCGGTACGACGTCGTGGTGCTCGACCGCGACCTCCCTGGGGTGCACGGCGACGAGGTCTGCCGGCGGATGGCAGACGAGGGTGCCGCCGCCCGGGTGCTCATGCTGACGGCGTCGGGGTCGGTCGAGGACCGGGTGGCCGGACTCGAGATCGGAGCCGACGACTACCTGGCAAAGCCGTTCGAGTTCGCCGAGCTGGTGGCGCGCGTCCGAGCCCTCGGCAGGCGGACCCCGAGCGCGCTCCCCACCAGGTACGAGTGGGGTGACCTCCTGCTCGATCCGGCCCGGAGGCTGGCGAGCCGTTCGGGCCGCACACTGTCGCTCAGCCCCAAGGAGTTCGCCGTCCTCGAGCACCTGCTGGCCGCCGACGGCCAGGTGGTCTCGAGCGAGGAGCTGCTCGAGCGGGTGTGGGACGAGGCGATCGACCCCTTCACCACCACGGTCAAGACGACCATCCTGCGGCTCCGCAACAAGCTGGGCCAGCCCCCGGTCATCGAGACGGTGCGGGCCGGTGGCTACCGGATCGGGACCGGGCGGTGACGGACGACCAGACGGTGACGGACGACGGGCACGGGCACCCCGCAACGCGCCGGCGACGTTCCGGATCGCCGTTGCGGCGCCGGACCCTGCAGGTCCGGCTGGCCGCCGGCTTCGGTGGGGTCTTCCTGCTCGTGGGGCTCGTCCTCCTCGCCATCCTCTACCTGTTCGGCCGGGCGACCGCGCTTTCGACACCCGTGGCGGTGGGAACGGCAGTTGGCATCGGCCCCCAACGGGCTGTCGCCGTCGCTCAGCGTGCGGCCGACGCCCACCAGCAGCTCGTCGTCTCCGCTGTGGCGCTGATCATCCTGGCAGCGGCCTCGGTCGCGCTCGGCTGGGCCGTCGCCGGCACGACGCTTCGACCGCTGCGGACCATCACGGCGACGGCGCGGGAGATCTCGGCCAGCAACCTCCACCGCCGCCTGGCGGTGGAGGGACCCTACGAGGAGTTCCGGGAG
>JAKAZC010000215.1 GCA_021826655.1 Actinomycetes bacterium
CTCGAGACGGTCGGAGTCGGGCAGCAGGAGGTGGAGGTGGCCGCCCCGGGCGACCGAGGCGCCCATGGCCACGAGCACCTCGGCCATGATGTCGACGTCGGAGATCCGGGGCACGTTGGTGAGCACGTGACGCCCGTCGGCCAGCAGGCAGGCGGCCATGAGCTTCAGCACCGAGTTCTTGGCCCCACCGGCCCGGACGGTTCCCGACAGCGGTCCGCTGGGGTTGACGACGATGCGATCCACGGCCCCAGTATGGCCGCTGTCCCTGCCCGACCCCGACGACCCCCGGCGACCCCCGGCGACCGGACCGGACGGGGTCCTGTGGGCCTCGCTCAGATCACCGCCGTCTCCTCCCAGCGGCCGAACACGCCGGCCAGCGTGGTCATCATCTCGCCCACCGTGGCGTAGGCGCGGACGGCACCGAAGATGGCCGGCATCAGGTTGCGCTCGGCATGGGCGGCATCAGCGGCCAACCGGGTCAGCGACCCGGCCACGGCGGCGTCCGACCGGGCCGTCTTGACCCCGGCGAGGCGCTTGCGCTGGGCCTCCTCCACCTCGGGTCCGATCGACAGGGTGGCCAGCTGGTCGTCCCCGTTGCCGCCCGTGAACCCGTTCACCCCGACGACGACCCTCCGATCGGCCGACACCTTGCGCTGGAACCGGTAGGCGGCGTCCGCGATCTCGCCCTGGAACCAATTGGCCTCGATGCCGGCCACCACACCGTCCAACATGGAGCCGTTGCCGAGCTCGTACAGATGGGTGAAGACGACCTCGGCACGGGCCTCGAGCTCGTCGGTCAGCGCCTCCACGAACCACGAGCCGCCGAGCGGGTCGGCGACGTCGGCCACACCCGTCTCCGAGGCGATGACCTGCTGGGTGCGAAGGGCGATCCGGGCCGCCCTGTCGGTGGGCAGGGCCAGGACCTCGTCCATCGAATTGGTGTGCAGGCTCTGGGTGCCGCCCAGCACCCCGGCCAGCGCCTCGACGGCGGTGCGCACGATGTTGAGCTCCGGCTGCTGTGCGGTCAGCGACGCGCCCGCCGTCTGGGTGTGGAACCGCAGCGTCATCGACCGCGGATCGACCGCACCGTACCGGTCGCGCAGCCACCGGGCCCAGATGCGCCGGGCCGCCCGGTACTTTGCGATCTCCTCGAAGAAGTCGATGTGTGCGTTGAAGAAGAACGACAACCGGGGGGCGAACTCGTCGACGGCCAGGCCGGCGGCACGGGCGGCCTCGACATAGGCGAACCCGTTGGCCAGGGTGAAGGCCAGTTCGTCGGCGGCCGTGGAGCCCGCCTCGCGGATGTGGTAACCCGAGACCGACACCGGGTGGAACCGGGGCAGTTCGGCGGCGGCAAACCGGATCACGTCGGTGACCAGGCGGAGCGAGGGTCGCGGCGGGAACACGTACTCCTTCTGCGCCTGGTACTCCTTCAGGATGTCGTTCTGGAGCGTCCCGCCGAGGAGTCGGCGCTCGGTGCCGGCGGCCTCGGCCGCGGCCACGTACATGGCGAAGCAGAGGGGCGCCGGCGAGTTGATCGTCATCGACGTGGTGGTGGTCCCGAGGTCGATGCCGGCGAACAGGTCCTCGGTGTCGGCCAGCGTGTCGACGGCCACCCCGCACCTGCCCACCTCCCCCTCGCACATCGGGTCGTCGGAGTCCCGCCCCATCAGTGTCGGCAGGTCGTAGGCCACGGACAGGCCGTCGCCCCCGGCCGCAAGCAGGTCGCGGAACCGCAGGTTGGTGTCCTCCGCGGTGCCGAAGCCGGCGAACATGCGCATCGTCCACAGCTTCGAGCGGTACATCGAGGCGTAGGGCCCGCGGGTATAGGGGAACCGTCCCGGCCACCCGACCGAGTCGGGAGGCTCGCCGTCGGGTCCGTAGACCGGGTCGAGCGGCACCCCGGACATCGTCTCGAAGTCGGCGTCACGCAGTTCCGCCGCGTCGTAGGCGACCCGCCACCCCTCGAACCCGGAAGCGGTCGGCTCGTCACCCATGCGGCCAGCATAGGGAGGAAACCCGTCCCGCCCGGGCCGGAGCGGACCGCCGACGGCCCGATGCGGTACGAGCCACTATCGTCGACTCCCGTGAACGCCACCGCTCAGGCACCTGACCGCAACCTCGCCATGGAACTCGTCCGGGTCACCGAGGCGTCCGCCCTGGCCGCCTCCCGGTGGATGGGTCGCGGGGACAAGAACGGAGCCGACGGAGCCGCGGTCAACGCCATGCGCATCGTCCTCTCCTCCATCGCGATGGACGGGATCGTGGTCATCGGCGAGGGGGAGAAGGACGAGGCCCCGATGCTGTTCAACGGCGAGCGGATCGGCGACGGGACTCCCCCGAAGGCCGACATCGCCGTGGACCCCATCGACGGCACCACGTCGACGGCCCTCGGCCGGGGCGGGGCACTGGCCGTGATCGCCGTGTCCGAAGAGGGAACGATGTTCGATCCGGGCCCCTGTGTCTACATGGAGAAGCTGGCCGTGGGGCCCCGGGCCGTGGGCGCCATCGACATCACCCGGCCCATCCGGGACAACCTCGACGCCGTGGCCAAGGCCAAGGGCACCTCGGTACGCGACCTGACGGTGGTCATCCTCGATCGCCCCCGCCACGAGGAGCTCATCGCCGATGTCCGCAGCACCGGAGCCCGGATCCGGTTGATCACCGATGGCGACGTGGCCGGCGCCATCGCCACTTCGTGGCCCGATACCGGAGTCGACCTGCTGGTCGGCGTGGGCGGCACACCGGAGGGCGTCATCGCCGCCGCCGCGCTGAAGTCCATGGGCGGGGAGATCCAGGGGAGGCTCTACCCCCGCGACGGGGGCGAACGGGCCGCCGCGCTCGAGCTCGGCTACGACCTCGACGCGGTGCTCACGACGGACGACCTGGTGAAGGGCGACAACTGCTTCTTCGCCGCCACCGGGATCACCGACGGCGAGCTCCTGCAGGGCGTCCGGTACGACGAGTTCGGAGCCAACACCCAGTCCCTCGTCATGCGGTCGAAGTCGGGGACGGTACGCCTCATCGACGCCCGCCATCCGCTGCACAAGCTGTCCGAGTACAGCGCCATCGAGTTCGGCTGAGCCGAAGGGCGCCCCGGCGGCGTTGGCTCCGTCGGCCCCGGCGGCGTTGGCTCCGTCGGCCCCGGCGGCGTTGGCTCCGTCAGGCGGTCTCGCTGGTCTGCAGCACCGGTGTGATGGTGGTGAAGTTGGCCACGTCCGCCAGCACCTCGCCCGTGCGCGGGTCGGCCATCGCCGCACCCATGGCGTCGAGCGAACCGAACCTCATGTGCACGGCGGCCACGAACGGACCGTCGATCCCACGGTCGATCTCCGCACGGTCGAGACCCCATGCGGCCAGGGCCATCGGGATATGGGTGTCCCGGTAGTAGTCGTGGTCGAAGGTGGCGCCTTCGGTGGTCGGGTAGAACACGCTGAGACGGATCATGACGGAACGTCCTTTTCGGTGGCGGCATACCGGTGGTGGTGGTCGTGGACCCCGTCGGCGCTCGGACGGGACCCCGGGCCCGGCCATGGTATCCGGAGCGCGACCCGAGCGGTCGGGGCCCGTGCACCCCCCCGGGCGACAGGACCGCCTGGGGGATGGTCAGCGCATGGGCCCACCCGTGGGGACGGTGTTCCGGGGGCTCGAGGAGCATCGACCATGCCGCCACCCGACTGACCGCACGCAGTGCGCCGACCGGGTCACCGGACACGTCGGCCAACAGGCGTCGTGCGGCATCCGATCCGTTCCGGACGATCGGCAGGATGCCGTGGCTCCCCGCAAGGCCCGGCCGGGGTGCCGCCAGGATCGCGTCGATGACGGGGGCATCGCCGGCCACCGACCCTTCGACGGTGACCTCCTGACCCGGCGACGGGGCCCGCTACCCCATGAGCGACGACCGCCCGCCACCGGTCCCGCGACGGTCCGGAGGGGGCCCGGGGCCCCGGATCTAGGTCGTCGTCGTGGCGGCGTCGACCGCCTCGAGGCGCACCTGGGCCCGCAGCACCGCGGCCTCCGCCTCGACCAGCTCAGGGTCGGCCTCCTCACCCTCGGCTGGGGTCTTGGCCGCGCTCCCGAGCTCGCCCACCCGGGCCTCGGCGGCCTCGAGGGCGACCCGGGCACGGTCGGCGTCGATCTCCTCGGCCAGCTCGGCCACGCCGACCAGCACCGTCACCCGCGAACCGGCGACGACGTCGTCGTCGGTCCCGGACGCCACGTGCAGCTCCACCTGGGTGAACCCGCCGTGCACGGCCACCTTGACCACGTCGCCGTCCGGCCGGACCACCCGGACCACGCCGGGCTTGACCGAACCCACCAGCGGGGTGTGGCCGGCCAGGAAGGTCACGTCCCCCTCACCGGTACGGAGCATCACCTCGGTGGCCATCCCGGTGAGCAGGATGCGCTCCGGGGTGACCAGGTTGATCGGGAACTGCGCGTCGTCGGCCATGGATTCGTCGTCCGATCAGCTGGCGGCGAGGTCGTGCGCCTTGGCCAGCACCGACTCGGCCCCGCCGACGTTGAAGAACGCCTGCTCGGGCACGTCGTCGAGGTCGCCGTTGACGAGGGCCTCGAAGGACTCCACCGTCTCCGCGACGGGCACGGTGACGCCCTTCAGGCCGGTGAACACCTCGCCCACGTTGAACGGCTGGGACAGGAAGCGCTGGACCTTGCGGGCCCGGGACACCGTCACCCGGTCCTCCTCGGAGAGCTCGTCGAGGCCGAGGATGGCGATGATGTCCTGCAGCTCCTTGTAACGCTGCAGCACCTCCTGAACTCGCCGGGCCACGTCGTAGTGGCGCTGTCCCACGATGTGGGGGGCGAGGATGTTGGAGGTGGAGGCCAGAGGATCCACCGCCGGGTAGATGCCCATCGAGGCGATCGCCCGGGAGAGCTCGGTGGTGGCGTCCAGGTGGGTGAAGGTGGTGAAAGGCGCCGGGTCGGTGTAGTCGTCGGCGGGCACGTACACGGCCTGCAGTGAGGTGATCGACCGGCCCCGGGTGGAGGTGATCCGCTCCTG
>JAKAZC010000216.1 GCA_021826655.1 Actinomycetes bacterium
GAGCAGGAGCGCCTCGAGGTCCTCGATGGCCTCGTCGAGGTCCTCGACCGCGGTGAGGTGCCGGTCGACGATGGAGTCGAGCAGCCCGTACAGGAGGAACGGGACGCCATGGTCGACCAACTCCTGGGAGCCGTCCCTCCGGGCCACCACCTGGTCGATGTCGAGCAGGTCGCCCTTGCGCACCGTGATGAGGGCACGATCGGGCACGAACACACCGATCTCGCCCTCGACGGGGCTCGTTGAAGTGGCGGCCCTCGCACGCGTGGCCACGACGGCACGGGCCGGTCGCATCGACGGGGAGCTCGGCAGCTGCTGGGCGTCCCGCCGTCGCGCCACGGGATAGGGGCCACTCCCAGTCCCCAGCCGGAGGAGGGGATGAGATGACCGAACCGATCGATGTCGTCGAGGTCGACCAGGCGCTGAAGGTTCGGCACCGGTTCATGTGGGCGTTGGGGGACTGCCCCGAGGCGGCCAGCGAGATCATCCCTGATCTGGGCGCGGTGCTGGTCGCGGCGTGCGGGCGCTCCTCGGCGATCGGGTCTCAGGTGCCACGGCGTGCCGGCCGACGGTCTGAGTCGACCGGTTCACCCGCCCCGAGGCGTTCCGCGACTACTTCAAGGCGCGCTACGGCCCGACCGTCGCCGCCCACCGGCCGTGGCGGAGGACCCCGATCGGGTCGCCGCGCTGGACGACGACCTGGCCGAGCTGGCTCGACGCCACGGCCTCTCTCCGGGGAAGCCCGCCATGGAGTGGGAGGACCTCCTGCTCACCGCCCGCACCTGCGGTTGACGAGGCCCGTCCCCGAAGCCGTCCCCGAGCACGGCGGCGCTCATGCCGAGGCCGCCTCGACCAGGACGTGGTCGAGGCACCAGTCGGGGTGGTCGGCCTGGAGCCGGCCCAGCCAGTAGGGGCTCTCGAACAGGGCCAGGAGGGTGCCGTCCCGCCGGACCAGGACGCGCACGCCGCTGGTGTGCCGGAGGTGTTCGGCGGTGGAGCGGTCGGTGCGGCGGGCCTCCCTGTGCGGGGTGCGGTACAGCTCGACCTCGGTGCCGAACTCGTGGCGTAGCCGGTGGGAGAACACCTCGAACTGCATCTGGCCGACCGCGGCGAGCACGGGAGCGGGATCGCCCTCGGGATCGCGCAGGACCTGGACCACGCCCTCCTGCTCGAGCTGATCGAGACCGCGGCGGAACTGCTTGGCCCGGGACGTGTCCGCGACCCGGGCCGTGGCGAAGAGCTCCGGGGCCAGGGTGGGGATCGGAGGATAGGCGACGGGCGGCCCGTCGTAGAGGGTGTCGCCGATGCGCAGTCCGGAGGCGTTGACCAGGCCGATGACGTCTCCCGGGTAGGCCTCGTCGATGGTGTCACGCTCGGATCCGAACATCGATGCCGCGTACTTCGTGGCGAACGGCCGTCCCGTGGCTTCGTGGACGACGGTCATGCCCCGCTGGAACCGTCCCGAGCAGACCCGCACGAAGGCCACGTGGTCGCGGTGCGCCGGGTCCATGTTCGCCTGGATCTTGAAGACGAAGCCGGAGAAGGGAGCGTCGAGGGCTCGGCGGGCACCCCCGGCATCTCGGCGGGGGGCCGGTGCGGGAACCAGGTCGACGACGGCGTCGAGGAGGTGGCGAACCCCGAAGTTGGTGAGGGCCGAGCCCACGAACAGCGGACTCGTCTCGCCGGCCAGGAAGGAGGGGAGGTCCAGGTCGGCTCCGACCTCCCTCAACAGGGCGCACTCCTCGCTGGCGCGGAGCCAGGCCGGGCCCTCCTCGTCTGCGGCGCGGCTGGCCGCGACCGTCTCCTCGGGGGCGGCGGTGGCCCCCCGTGTGGTGCGGGCGAAGCGGACGAGATCGCCGTTCCGGCGGTCGATGACCCCTCGGAAGTCCCCGAAGCTCCCGACCGGCCAGGTGACCGGGGTGGGTCGCAGGCCGATCTGGGCCTCGATCTCGTCGAGCAGCTCGAGGGGATCCCGGCCCGGCCGGTCGCACTTGTTCAACAAGGTGAGCACCGGCAAGGACCGGGCGCGGCACACCTCGAAGAGCTTGAGGGTCTGGGCTTCGACGCCCTTGGCCACGTCCAGCACCATCACCGCGGCGTCGGCCGCGGCCAGGACCCGGTACGTGTCCTCCGAGAAGTCGCGGTGCCCCGGCGTGTCGAGCAGGTTCACGACGTGACCGCGGTAGGTGAACTGCAGGGCCGTCGACGTGACCGAGATGCCCCGCTCCTGTTCCATGGCCATCCAGTCCGAAGTAGCCCGGCGCCGCCCGGCCCGGGCCTTCACTGCACCGGCCTCGGCCACCGCCCCGGCGTAGAGCAGGAATTTCTCGGTGAGAGTGGTCTTGCCGGCGTCGGGATGACTGATGATGGCGAACGTGCGCCGGCGCGCCGCCTCGGCGCCGAGGTCGGCCCCCGCCGGGTCGGAGGCGGTGGCGGGAGGGAGCGGGCTGCCCGCCGACGCGGTCTCCCTGAGCGCAGCCGTCACGGTCGGCGGTCTACGAGGTCGCGCATGCCGGGGACCGTGAACGCCGGGAGCCCGCGCCCGGGTGCGCAGGCGAGGCCCTTCCTGGTCGGCCCGTTCCTCGCCACGGAGATGTCCGAGGTCCGGGACGTGCCCGCCGCCCCGGCGATACCGGCGACCGAGGCCGCGTCGTCGCCCACGATCCTCGCCAGGGCCCGCGTCATGTCCCTCTGAGCCGGGGTGGCCCGTTCCCACCGGGACCGGCACAGCCCGACGTCGACCTCGCGGCGAGCTTTCCGCAGCCCGACCGCCACGTCGTCCGCTTGAACCGGGCTCTTGCGAGCGTTGTTCCACACGTGCTTGCCGATCGATTGGAGGAGGTAGGGATGGCCGCGGGCAAGGTCGAGGGCCGCTCGCAGCGCCTCGTCGTCCCGCTCGACGCCGTGTCGCAGGGCGGGAACGGTGATGGCGTCCTACGACGCTCGCTCGGCGAGCCGGCCCACGGACTTGTAGTCGTAGCGCTGTTCAGCGTAGCTGGTCACCTGGGCCGGTTGAGCCGGCGACGAAGGAGGGTCCGCACCAAGGAACGTCAGGGCTCCCGGTGATCGGCCTGGCCGAGGATCCGGCCTCGAAGATCTCTGTGCGGCCGGCGGAAGCGTGCCTCGAAGCACCCGACGCATCACGACGTTCACGGATCTGGGGCGCCAGGTCGTCAGCCCCAAGGGTGACACCCGGTCGGGCCGTCCGACACGCCGCGTGCTCCGTCGCCGCCCGCGGTCCCAACGGGCACATCCCAGGTGGGAGAGCGGCACGACGTCGTGTCAGCTACTGCCATATTTGACAGTTAGTGACTCATCGAGTAGCTTCTGCGACCGCCAGGAGGGAGGCAGGCATGTGGGACTTCTCCACCGACCCCGAGTTCCAGGAGCAGCTCGACTGGGTCGAGGAATTCTGCAGGGAGGAGGTCGACCCGGTCGACCTGTTGTTCCCCGGCGCGGCGAAATCCCGCGATCCGAGGATGAAGGCGATCGTCGACCCCCTCAAGCAGCAGGTCAAGGACCGGGGCCTCTGGGCGCTGTTCCTCGATGAGGAGCTGGGCGGCCCGGGGTTCGGACAGCTGAAGCTGGCGCTCTTGAACGAGATCCTGGCCCAGCACGGCTCCGCACCCGTCATATTCGGCACTCAAGGGCCGGACACCGGCAACATGGAGATCCTGGCGGCCCATGGCACACCCGAGCAGAAGGAGCGGTGGCTGTACCCGCTGATGAACCAGGAGATGTGGTCGGCGTTCTCCATGACCGAGCCACAGGGCGGCTCCGATCCTTCCCTGTTCCAGACGACCGCGGTCCGGGATGGCAACGAGTGGGTCATAAACGGCGAGAAGTGGTTCACGAGCTTCGGCCGCCACGCCGACATCCTGCTCGTCATGTGCCAGAACGGGATCTTCATCGTCGAGCAGGGAACGCCGGGCATCGAATGGCTCCACGGAGCGGGCGACCACGACCACGTGCGGTACGACAACGTGCGCGTGCCCCTGGACCACCTGCTCGGACCGGAGGGCGGCGGTCGCATGCTGGCGCAGCGCCGGCTCGGGGGCGGTCGCATCCATCACTCCATGCGAACCGTGGCGGCCTGCAAGAAGGCGATCGACATGATGTGCGAGCGGGCGCTCTCCCGGCAGTCTCACGGGAAGGTGATCGCCGATCACCAGATGGTCCAGGAGGCCATCGCCGACTCCTGGTCGCAGTACCACATGCTGCGGTTGCTGGTGTTGTGGACCGCCTGGACGATCGACAATTCCTCCACCAGGGAGGCCCGCACCCAAATCGCCATGTGCAAGACGGTGTGCGCCGAAGTCCAGAAGGACGTCGTCTTTCGCGCCATCCACATCTTCGGCTCACTGGGGGTGACGCACCTCACGCCGCTCCAGGAGATGTGGTCGTCGGTCCCGACACAGTTCATCATGGACGGCCCGAGCGAGGTCCACAAGGTGACCATCGCCAGGAACGTGCTCAAGGGCCACCGGCCCCACGAGGGCAACTGGCCGACGGAATTCCTGCCCGCCAGGCGGGAGGCGGCGAAGCAGAAGTTCGCCGCCCTCCTGTCGTCCGACGAGGACCTGGCGAGGAGAGTCGACGAGCTCGAGCGCGGACAGTACGCGGAGATCTCGTGAACGACGCCCGGGCCGGGGTCGAGCTCGACACGGGCGCCCTCGACGGTTGGATCGGCGATCGGCTTCCGGGCGCTGGCGAGCCGTTGCGTGCCGAGCGGATCGGGGAAGGATCGGGGATCGCCAACGCCCTCTTCCGCATCGGGCGGGCCGGGCACGAGTGGGTGCTGAGGCGCCCTCCAGCGGTCAAGAACCATCCGAGCGCGGCCGACACCCGGCGCGAGTGGCGGATCCTGCGCGCCCTCGAGGGGACGCCCGTCCCGCACCCGCGGCCCCTCCTGTTCTGCGAAGACGACGGCGTCATCGGCGCCATGTTCATGATCATGGATCTCGTCGACGGGTTCACTCCCGGGGCCGGCGTCCCGGAGTGGCT
>JAKAZC010000217.1 GCA_021826655.1 Actinomycetes bacterium
GTTGGCGAACGCGTCGGTGAGGACCGGCGTCCCCAGGCTCGGCCCACCGACGACCGTGGCGGTCCACCCCCGGTTGACGGACTCGCCCAGGATCAGGTCGAACGGGAGGGCGCCCGGGGTGGTGGCGATCCCCGGGACGGTGACGCGCATCGAGGTGGCCGTGGCCCGGTCTACGACGGCGGCGGGGGAGGGGGCGACGGTGGGTGGCTCGAGGGTGGTCGGGCTGGCCAGCGGCATGGGCCCGCCACCGGGCGCCGAGTCGAAGACCAACTGGTCGACGTCGAAGGCGGCGACGCTGCCGAGGGCCGACCGCAGGACGTGGTCACCGGGCCCGAGGGCGAGGCCGCCGGCGTCGGGTCCGCAGAGGGAGATGGTCAGCGCCTTGCGGTCGAGGGCGTCGGCCGTCGAGCCGGTCACCTGGACCCACAGCGGGGCGCCGTCCACGCTGATGAGGTCACCGCGGCAGCTGGAGGGGATCTGTGCCGGCACCGGAGCGGCCGTGACGCCGGGCAGTCCGACCGAGGCGATGCCGATGGGCATGGCGATCGGCGTCTGGGAGTAGTAGTCGAGGGTGTTCTCGATCCGGACGCCGTCGACCGTGAGCCGGATGCTCCGGCCCCGAAGCGTCGGGAAGGACACCGGGACGTCCACGACCCCGCCGGCCACGGACGAGTCGGCCAGAGGTGGCAGCTCGACGGTGGCCTGCCCGCTGTCGGTCGAGACGGTGATCCGGGTCGGGACCGAGTGGCGTCCGTCGGCGACGATCTGGAGTGCGAGATGATCGAAGGTGATCGGTGCCGGCAGTACGTACTGGAGCCACTGGCCCTGCTGTTCCGAGGCCCCGAACCCCGGCTCCCACACGGTGGACGGGTTGTTGTCCAGGGTGGCCGATGCGGTGGCCCGCAGGTCGTTGGGGAGCCGCCCGCGCGAGTACGCCACGATGCCCGTGTAGTCCGATCCCGGTCGACCGACCACGCGGTCGATCTCGTCGTCGGGGATCAGCGGCGAGACCCGGGCCTGCCCGCTCAACGAGAACGTGCGGGCCGTGGGGAGCCAGAAGGTCCGCTGCAGCGTGGGCTCGGTGTCGGTGCGGGGAGGGACGCCCGAGGCCCGCAACCGGGTCATCACCAGCGTGAGCCGGTCGGCCAGCGAAGATGCGCCGGCCGACCGCAGCAGGTCCTGGGGCATCGACACCGTCTCGTCGACCGACACTCCGGGGATCCCGATCTCGGCGAACCCGACCGAGCTCCGCGAGCCCACCGCCGATGTCGGGTCGTCGACCTCGACCCCGGTCACGGTCAGGCGCAAGGTGGTGAACGTCCGGGCCGGGAAGGTCACGGTCTGGCCCGCCGCCGTCCGGGAGGACGGGTCGAGCGGGACGGTGACCCGGCTCCCCCCGTCGAAGGTGAGCGTGACCCGGGTGATGTGGCGGTCGGGGAGCCCGGTCTGGGGCTGGACCAGGTGGAGCGAGTCGATGGTCCTCGGGGCCTGCAGCACGACCTGCCACCACTGCCCGATCTGGTGGGCGAACGAGTCGGTCAGCCAGGCAGTCTGCGTGTTCCCGTCCAGTGCCGCCGCCGGGCGGTCCTCGGGCAGGTAGGTGATCGAGGAGCCGTAGGACGAGGCCGTGACCGACGACACCCCGTTGAGCACGGTGGTGGTCTGGGCGTCGCCGGGCGCCCCGGGGAACAGGTCCAGGGGTGCGTTGCTCGGGTCCGAGGTGTTGGGGCGCTGGGCCGCGGTCTCGGTGTAGCCGGTGTTCTGGTTGAGCGAGTTCCACCGGTGGCCCTGCTTGCGGTTGGTGTCGGTCACCACCAGATCGGCCGGCCGCGACAGGGTGCGCCGTTTGAGGGCGGGATGGGTGTCCAGGGTCCCGGAGTAGAGGATCATCGGATTGCCGGTCAGCAGCCCCACCGACGATGCCGCCGCCACGCCGTTGGCATCCCCCGCCACCACCAGTGGGGTGGCGGTGGACTCGGTGCGCACGACGGGTCGCGGGTGGGGGACCGAGTACGACACCAGCGGTGCGGGCCAGCCCGCATGGGCCGGCAGCCCCAGCGTGGCCTCGTCGAAATAGGGGAGGAGCGACACGTTCGGGAGCGGCCTGCCGTAGGAGACCGGGTGGGTGAGCCCGGGAGGGGTGGCGGCCAGCTGGGAGGCCAGCACCTGGGGCTGGGGGGTGTCGTACCGCTCGAATGCCTGGTCGTACTGGACCAGGACGTCGCCGGCACTGAGCAGCGCCGACATGGGGGCGAGGGCGCTCCAGTTCATCACCCCGTCCTGGATCGGCCCGTCGATGGCCTGCAGTACGTCGGCGGTGGGCAGCGATCCCATGATCTGTTGCTCATGGGTCACGAACGGACGCGTCATCAGTCCCGGATAGACGGTGTCGATCGTGTCGCCCCACCGGTAGGCGGCGAAGTTGTTCCCCGGGATGGCGAAGACCCGCGTGCCCGGATGGGTGGAGTCGAGCGCGTGGGCGGCCTGGCGGACATAGGCCGGTGGCACCGCGGGCTGCGTGAACCCGTTCGCCACGACCTGACCGGACCACAGGGGGGCGGACGCCCCGGCCACGGCGACCAAGGCGAACGCCCCGATGACCAGGCTGGTCCTTCGCAGACGGAAGCTGAGCGCACTGACGCCCGCCCCCAGGAAGACCGCCATGCTCAGGATGATGACCGGGGAGGCGCGGTCGGTCGAGCGCATCGCCAGTCCGGCGGTGGTGTCCACCATGATCTTCTTGATGACCGACCCGACGCTGGACGGGTGCTGGTACGGGTTGGGACCGACCGCCATGACCATGCCCACGACGGTGATGAACATGAAGTAGGTGCGGTACCGCCACCGGGCCACAAAGGCGGCGAGGAAGGCCAGCACGGGCACGCTGAAGCTGACGGCGATCAGCGAGATGTTCTGTGTGTACTCGACCGAGGTCTGGGTCCAGGGTCCGGCACGGTCGACTCCGTAGAAGTACCAGTAGCCGAGGCCGCGCAGGATCTCCGAGGCCAGCGACGCGCCGCTGGTGGTGGGGACAGTCTCGGTGTACTTGAGGACGTTGACCCCGTAGGCGGCCTCGACCTGCAGCCCGACGGCCCACCAGAGCGACACCAGGATCACCAGTCCGGCCACCTTCCAGGCCACCCCCCACGCCTTGCGCCACGTGGACTCCCGGGACACCAGGACCGCGTAGGGGAGCCACAGGGCGGGGGCGATGCCCACGTAGAGGATGGAGCTGGCGTTGATGCCGCTGACCAGGGCAACCACCAGGGCGAACAGCGCGGGGTGGCGCCAGCCGCCCCGGCGCAGTGCCAGGATCACGAAGGCGAGCATCCAGGGGAGCCCGGCCCACGGCATCAGGATGACGGAGATCCGGCCGGAGTACTGCAGCACGTACGGGGTGAACATGAAGGCCAGGGAGGTCACGTACCGTCCCGGCCCGGACAGTCCGAGCACACGGCACAGGTACAGCGCACCCGCGCCCGCCGCGTAGAGCAGGCAGCCCATCCACAGGCGCTGGGCCACCCACAGCGGGACGTGCAGCTCGGCCATCACCCAGTAGAAGGGTCCCATCGGGAGCAGGTAGCCGATGTTCTCGTGGGTGACCGTCCCCAGCCCCACATGGGGGTCCCACAGGGAGACGGCCTGTCGGACGTACCGCCCGGGGTCGAGGTAGAGATAGGTCTTGGTGTCGTCCGTGACCACGCCGGGCTGTGCGGCCAGCATCGGCACGAAGGCGAGCACCGCGAGCACCAGGTAGTCGACCCGGGCACGCAGTGCACCGGGCGACCGCAGGCGGGCGTAGAGCGAACCGCCCCGACCGGTGTCCCGGTCGGTCGGCCCGGCGGGAGTGGGTTCGGATTCCGGCACGAGTGGTCGGTAGTGTAAACAACGCCAGGGCCGGGTCGACAGCACCCGGTCGGACACGATGACGGGGAGCCGGATGATCCAGGAGGCACCACAGGCACCACAGGCACGATCGGCCCGGTCGACCGGATGACGGGTGCCCGGACGTCCGTGGGTTCGGCGGCCGGCGCCGACCGCAGAGGCCGGCAGCTGACCGGCGAGCGGCCCCAGGAGGGCGTCACCCCCGATTCGCTCCTCGCGCTCCATGCCGCCGGTTACCGGACGGTCATCGAACGACTGGGGGAGGGAACCGTGCTCGACGTCGGGTGCGGCCAGGGCTTCGAGTCGGCGCGGCTCCTGGCCCCGGGTCGCCGGGTGGTCGGCGCCGACTACAGCGCCGAGGCGGTCGAGCTGGCCCGGGCCAGGTTCGGCCCGGACGGACTCGCCGTGTCCCAGATGAACGCACTGGCACTCGGGCTCGCCGGGGCCAGCTTCGACTGGGCCTGCTCGTCACACCTGATCGAGCACTTCGACGAACCCGAGGGTCATGTGGCCGAGCTGGCCCGGGTCCTCAAGGACGACGGGACCGTCTTCTTCCTCACCCCGAACGCCCCGGCTGACTTCGAGAACCCCTTCCACGTCCACCTCTTCGAGCCGCGCGAGCTGCGCGCGTTGCTGACCAGGTTCTTCGAGGACGTGACGGTCCAGGGAATGGACGCCGTGCCCCACGTGAAGGCCGACTTCACCGCCCGGCGGGAGAAGGCGCAGAAGATCCTCGGACTCGACGTGTGGGACCTCCGCCACAGGATCCCGCGGAGCTGGTACATCGCCTGCTACACCCGGGCACTGCCGATCGCCTACCGGCTGATCGCCCGGGGCGACTCGGGCGGGACCACCGGGATCACGGCCGACGACTTCTTCGTCACCGACGACCTCGACCCGACCACCATGGTGCTGTTCGCCACGGCCACCCGGCCGCGGCGGACCGCCTGAGCGGCCCGCCGTGCGGACGGTGGGCCTGACCGGCAACATCGGCGCCGGAAAGTCGACGGTCGCCGCGCTGCTGGTTCGCCACGGGGCGGCCCTCGTCGA
>JAKAZC010000218.1 GCA_021826655.1 Actinomycetes bacterium
ACCCGTTGCACCTGCCACCAGAAAAGCGCGATGAAGGCGGGGACGACCACCGCCAGGGTGACGTGGAAGCCGACGGCCCGGCGAGTCCACCACATGCGGGGCGGCCCGGCCCGGCCGGCCGTGCCCGAGGCTGCATCTGCGCTGCCCACCGCCTAGGAGCCTACCGGCAGCCGGCGAACCGCCGGGGGTTGCGAACTATTGACGAGAATGGCTGATTCTGTCCCGCCGGGGTGCTGGCGCTACCCGCCCAGCAGTTGGCAACGGGGACGGGCGCGCTGGCCGTGCTCTCCACCGGCGAGGTGGTCGGAAACCCCAAGCACGCATCCCGCTAGGCCCGGCACGTGGCCCGGCTCCAGGCGCAATGCTCCCGCCGTCATGGGCCGGCCAAGGGTCGAGCGCCGTCCAAGCGCTGGCAGCGCTCCAAGACCCGCCTGGGTCGCACCCATGCCGAGCTGGCGGCGGCACGTGCCGACGGGCTGCACAAGCTCACCACCAACCTGGCCAAGCGCCACGGGGTGGTGGTGGTCGAGGACCTGCACGTCGCAGGTATGACTGCCAGCGCCAATGGCTCGGGGCACTGGCGGGGCAAAGCCGGGCTCAACTGGGCGATCCTCGACGTCTCCTTCGAAGAGCTGCGCCGCCAGCTCGTCTACAAGACCACCTGGTACGGCTCCGACATCGTGGTCGCCGACCGGTGGTATCCCTCCTCCAAGACCTGCTCTCGGTGCAAGACGGTGAAAGCCAAGCTGTCGCTCTCCGAGCGCACCTACCGCTGCGAGGCCTGTGGTCTGGTCGCAGATCGGGACGCCAACGCGGGGGCCAACCTGGCCCCACTGGTCGAAGTGGCCAGCAGCACCGGTACCGCCAGCGGGGCGGGAACCGGCCAGGGCAGTGCCCTGGCGAACGCGCAGGGAGACGGCAGGTTCATGCCTTCAGGCAGGTGGTCGTCGACGAACTGCGAAGACGGCGCCAACCGCCCGCGGGGCAGTCGTCTAGGACCGTCACCGCCACCCGGCAACGGGTGGCTCCGAAGCCAGTCCTCGTCGGAAGTGACAGATGAGACGAATTTCGGAACGGTGCACGTGGTTCGGCCCCCGCCGGGGCAAGATACGACGATGACGCCTGGCCCTCCCGGCCCGCTGTCCGCCGTCGTGCTCGCCGCCGGTGAGGGCACCCGCATGCGGTCCAACCGCCCCAAGCCGTTGCACCGGCTGTGCGGGCGTCCGATGGTCCTCCACGTGCTCGACGCGCTGGCCGAGCTGGATGTGGAGCGCGTGGTGGTCGTGGTGGGGCACGGCGCCGAGTGGGTTGGCCAGACGCTCTCGGACCACGCGCCCAAGGGCCTGGCCATCGAGCTCGTCCGCCAGCAAGAGCAGCGCGGCACGGGCGATGCCGCCTCGGTCGGCCTGACCGGGCTCCCGGTGGATTCGGAAGAGGGTGAGGGGGACGTGGTCGTGCTTCCCGGCGACACGCCGCTCCTTCGGCCGCCCACGCTCGCGGCCCTCGTCCGCCATCACCGCCACCACGCTGCCGGGGCCACGGTGCTCACCGCCCGGGTCCCGGACGCCGCCGGGTACGGGCGCATCGTGCGAGGCAAGGACGGCACCGTCCGGCGGATCGTGGAGCACGCGGATGCAACCGAAGAAGAGCGGTCGATCTCCGAGGTGAACACCTCGATCTACTGCTTCCGCCGCAGCGTGCTGGCCCCGTCGCTGCGCCGCCTGAAGCCAGTCAACGAACAGAACGAGTACTACCTGACCGATGTGGTGGCGGTGCTTGCGGAGGCGGGGTACCCGGTCCATGCCTTTGTGGCCGAGGACCCCATGGAGGCGGCGGGAGTCAACGATAGGGCGCAGCTGGCGGTTGCCGAGGCCGAGCTGCGCGATCGCATCAACGAGCGCTGGATGCGGCGCGGCGTGACGATGTGGGACCCCGAGCGGACCTACGTGGACGCCGATGTCCAGCTTGCGCCCGACGTGTCGCTGCTGCCGGGGGTGATCCTGCGGGGCGAGTGCACGGTGGCGGAGGCGGCTGAGATCGGGCCCAACGCGACGCTCGAGGACACGCAGGTGGGTCAGCGGGCCGAGGTGCGCCACAGCGTCTGCACGGGCGCGGTTGTCGGCGCTGGAGCCCGTGTCGGGCCGTTCGTCGTGCTCGGCCCGGGCGACGAGGTTCCGCCCGGCGCGACGGTCCCCCCGTTCAGCACCGGCCCCCCGTTCAGCACCGGCCGCGGCGCCGGCGGGAACCCTCCGGCGGCTGACTGACCGGGTGGCGGCCGATCGACAGGAACCGGCCACCGGCGGCCGACTGGCGGGAACCGCCCGGCACCGGCCGACTGGCGGGAGCCGCCCCCGAAAACGGTGCCATCGCCAGGAGGCGGTCCCGGGCGCCAGAAGGTAGCGTCCACGCCGTGGAGCTCATCCCCCGCCGACGACTCGTGCTCGTGTCCGGGCGGTCGCACCCGGTGCTGGCCGAGCAGATCGCCAGCCACCTGGGCATTGAGCTCAGCGAGGCCAATTTGCGTGAGTTCGCCAACGGCGAGATCCACTGCCGCTACGACACCTCGATCCGGGGCAGCGACGTCTTCATCGTCCAGACCCATACCGGACCCGTCAACGACGCGATCATGGAACAGCTGATCATGATCGAGGCCGCCAAGAGGGCGTCGGCCAAGCAGATCACCGCCGTGTGCCCCTACTACGGGTACTCCCGCCAGGACCGCAAGGCCACCGGCCGTGAGCCCATCACCGCCAAGCTGGTGGCCGACATGCTGTCCGCTGCCGGGGCCGACCGGGTGGTCAGCGTGGATCTGCATTCTGGCCAGATCCAGGGCTTCTTTGACGTCCCGTTCGACCACCTCACCGCCGCGCCGGTGCTCGAGAGCTACCTGCGAAAGCACCTGGCCGACGGCATCAACGACGTGGTCGTGGTGGCACCTGACACCGGCCGGGTCAAGGTGGCGGAGCGCTACAGCCAGCACCTCAACTCCGAGCTGGCCTTCGTCCACAAGATCCGCCCACGAGGGACGGCGAACATGGTGGAGGCCCGGCACGTGGTCGGCGACATCGCCGGTCGGCTCTGCGTTGTCATCGACGACATGATCGACACGGCCGGGACCGTCTGCGCCGCCGCTGAGCTGCTGTCTGACGCAGGCGCCGCCGACATCTGGGCCATGGCCACCCACGGCGTCCTGACCGATCCGGCGACGGACCGCCTCAAGGCCGCACCCATCTCCAGGGTGGTGGTCACCGACACCCTCCCGGTCCCCGAGGAGCGGAGGTTCGACAAGCTCGAGGTGCTCTCGGTGGCCACCGTCATCGCCGACGCCATCGACGCCGTGTTCGAGGACACGTCGGTGTCCGAGATGTTCGGGGGCGAGAACCTGGCCTGATTCCCTGGCCTGACGGCCGCCCCGGTAGTCGCCGCCCCGGCGCGGCGGCTACGCTGGTGCGCCGTTCCAAAGGCCGTCCGTCACTCCCGGACCGCCGCACCGCCGTGTGCGGCCTATCTCGGGAGCCGGTGCCATAGCTGGCGGCCGAGCCACTCGCAAGGAGACCCCTCACATGCCCGAGATCGTCCTGAACGCCGAGGTCGGACGGACCAGCGGCTCCAGCTCGGCGCGCCGGCTGCGCGCCGAGGGGAAGATCCCCGGTGTCATCTACGGGCACGGCACGGACCCTGTATCGGTGGCGGTGGCCGCCCGGGACCTCCGGGTCGCCCTCAACGGCGAGGCGGGCACCAACGCCCTGCTCTCGCTGCAGGCCGATGGGACGTCGTACCTGGCCATCGCCCGGGAGCTGCAGCGACACCCGGTGCGGGGCACCGTCGTGCACGTGGACTTCCAGATCGTCCGCCGTGACGAGGTCATCGGTGCCACAGTCCCGGTTTCCCTCGTGGGCGAGGCGATCGAGGTGCACCATGGGGACGGCCTTGTCGATCAGCAGCTCTTCGCGCTGCCGGTGCACGCCAAGCCAGCGGACATCCCTGCCTCGGTGGAGGTCGACATCTCCGACCTGACCATCGGGGCGATCGTTCGGGTGGGGGACCTGACCCTGCCGGCCGGTGTCAGCGTGGACCTGGAGGACGACGTGGCCGTCGTGGCGGGTGTCCCGCCCCGGGTTCAGGCGGCGGGGGAAGAGGGAGCGGCGGCCGAGGGCGGCGGCGAGGAGGCCCAGGGCGGCGACGCTGCCGCCCGGGGCGACCAAGAGGGCTAGGCACTGCCCCGGCTGTTCGCAGGCCGCGGCCCAGCCCGCGGTCGAAGGGGCGACGGCGCGCCCCGCCGTGGCACTTCGGCGGATGCACTGGTCGTAGGGCTGGCCAACCCGGGAGCCGAGTTCGAGGGCACCCGGCACAACGTCGGCGCGGAGGTGGTGCGCGCCCTGTCGTCCCGCTTCGGCTCCGGCCGCCTGCGCCCCGAGAAGGGGCAGCAAGCCGTGGTGGAGGAGGTCACGGTGGGTGCCGTCCGGGTCGCCCTCGCCGTCCCCACCACCTACATGAACGATTCCGGCGCCGGGGTGCGGCCCCTCATGCGCCGCTTCGGCATCGAGACGCCGGACCACGTGGTCGTCGTCCACGACGAGCTCGACCTGCCGCCGGGCCGCATCCGGGTAAAGCTGGGTGGTGGAATCGCCGGGCACAAGGGACTGGAGTCGGTCCGGGCCCACCTGCACAGTCCCGACTTCGTCCGGGTCAGGGTGGGCATCGGCAAGCCCCCCGGCCGCCAGCCCGGGGCGAACTTCGTGCTGCGGCGGCCGTCGCGCGCTGATCGCGAGCAGCTGGACGTGGCCGTTGAGCAAGCGGTCGACGCTGTGGAGGCGATCCTCACGCAAGGGGTGGAGGCGGCCATGAACCGCTGGAACGGTGCCTGAGGACCCTCCCTCGCCTCTGGGCGCCCTGCCGGAGCAGCTGCGGC
>JAKAZC010000219.1 GCA_021826655.1 Actinomycetes bacterium
GTGTACTTCGTCCCCGGAGGTGCGCCGGAGGCCGAAGGGCGCCCAGGCTCCGGCTCCGTGGTCTGAGCGCCGTCGTCGCCGTTGTACTGAACGCCGTCGCCGTCGCCGTCGCCGTCGCCGTGGCGCTGGCGGCGGCCGTGGCGCCGCCGTCGGCCGTGGCGCCGCCGTTGTACTGTGCCATCTGGACGCATCGGCATCGGAGGGGCATGGCTGACGACTTGGGGGCTGCTGGTCTGCGCTTCGAGCGCGAGGGTCCGATCGGGTGGTGCGTCATCGACCGGCCCGAGGCCCGCAACGCGATCACGCCGGCGATGTACTACGGGTTCAAGCGGGCGGTCCGGTTGGTGAACGACGATCCCGACCTGGCGGCGCTCGTCATCACCGGGACCGGCGACGTGTTCGCCCCCGGCGGCGACCTGGGTGGCCGCTCGCAGCCGGGCGACAACCTCCCCGAGGGGATCGGCAACGACATCCTGCCCTTCCTCACCATCCGCGACAGCCGAGCCCCTGTCGTCGCCGCCGTCAACGGCATCTGCCAGGCGGGCGGCCTGCTGATCGCCATGATGTCGGACGTCGCAGTGGCCAGCGACCGGGCCACCTTCCGCGTCCCCGAACTGCTCCGGGGCATCCCCGACGCCACCTATGCGGCCGTGCTCCCCGCCCACGTCGGCATCGGCGTCGCCCGCGACCTGCTGCTCTCCGCCCGGCGCTTCGACGCCGCCGAGGCCCTGCGGCTCGGGGTCGTCACCCGGGTCGTCCCCCACGACCAGCTCCGCGAGGCCGCGCTGCTCGCCGTCCGCGAGATCCTGCAGACCGCTCCCCAGGCCCGCATGCACGTGAAGAGGATGCTCAACGAGCGCTACGGCCTGATCGACTACCAGACGATGAACTGGGCGCTGCAGGAGTCCCCCGAACCGCGGGAAGGGATGCGGGCCTTCATGGAGAAGCGCCCGCCCGGCTGGGTCCCCGCAGGGCTCGACACGGGCCCCGTCTGACTCGGGTGATCGGAGCGCTCCCGAGGTGACCGGGCCTCTCGTCGACGTGCGGTGCTTCTCACACGTCGGGATCAGCGTCGCCGACCTCGATCGATCCGTCGAGTTCTACACGGGCCTGTTCGGTTTCGAGAAGGGTTTCGAGAACCGTGAGCACGGCTGGGCTCGCGTGGGCCTGAAGGCGGGCGACGTTCAGATCGAGCTCTTCAGCCCGTTCCCCGGACGCGAGGGCAACGAGGTCGATCCCTACTATCCGACGGAGTTCGGCAGACCCAAGATCGCCCTGACCGTCGACGACGTGGTGGCGACGTACGAGCGTCTCCTCGCCGCGGGGGTCCGACCCCTGTGTCCGGTCGAGACCACGCCGGCGTCCAAGTTCTTCTTCATCGCCGACCCGGACGGCACGCCGATCCAACTGCACGAGTTCCACGGAGGTCAGCTTCGCGTCGTCGACCTCTTCGCCTGAGTGCCGGCGTGCCCGGTCGACCGCCGCCCGGCTGTGGGACCGCCCGCCGTCTCCTCAGCGGCTGGTGTCGATGACGACCTTCCCGGCGATCTTGCGGTCGAGGATGGCGTTCAGGGCCTCGACCGTCGCCTCCAGCGGGTAGACGGCGCCGACGACCGGCTTCAGGCCATCGGCCAGCATCTCCTCGAGTCGCGCCTCGCCGGCCGCGTACTGCTCGGGGCGGTTGGTGGGGAAGGTCCGCATCTCGAATCCCTTGATCACCACGCCCTTCAGCAGCACCAGGTTCAGGGGGATCCGTGGGATGTCACCGGACGCGAAGCCGATCACGACGAACCGGCCGCCCCAGGCTGTCGACCGCAGCGCCTGCTCGGAGACCTCGCCGCCGACGGGGTCGAGGACGACGTCGGCACCGTTGCCGGTGATCTCCTTGATCCGGCTCTTCACGTCCTCGGTGTCGAAGTCGACGGTCGCCACCGCGCCCAGCTCCCGGCAGATGGCGAGGCGGTCACCACCCCTGTCGACCGCGATCACCTTTCCGCCCAGGCGTGTGGCGATGTCGACCGCGGCGGTCCCGACCCCGCCCGAGGCACCGAGCACCACCACCCAGTTCCCGGCCTCGAACTCGCCCTGGGTGACGAGGGCGTGGAACGCAGTCTTGAACGTCACCGAGAAGGCGGCGGCCTCGGGACCGCTCAGGCCGCGCGGGACCGGGCGGACCGATGTGGCCGGCACCGCGATCTGCTCGGCGTAGGCGCCGACCATCGCCGAGCCCATCACGTGATCGCCGACCTTCGGGATCTGCACGTCAGGGGCCACCTTGGCCACGGTGCCCACGAACTCGCTGCCGGGCGTGAAGGGTACCGGCACCGACACCTGGTACTTGTTCTGGATGAACAGCGTGTCGGGGAAGTTCACCGACGCCCCCTCGATCCGGACGACGACCTCGCCGGGCGCCGGCTCCGGGTCGGGCAGCTCCCGCAGCACCAGATCCGACGGTGGCCCGTACTTCTCACAACGAATCGCTCGCACCGCACCCCCCGCTTTCGGGCGTCCCGACCCACCGGGCCGCCGTTCTCGACACCGACTCAGACGTCGCAGGCCGGCCGGAACACGGCCCCCGGCTCGGAGCGTACCGCGGCGCCTGCCGCGCAGCCCGCGCCCGTCCCCTCCCCGGCCCGTGCCGGCCGGCCGTTCTCCCCCCGCCCCTGCCCCGGCATCGCCGCCTCGGCCGGTGCGTTCCCGTGGCGGCGGGCCACGGCCCAGCCGCCGGCGAGGGCCAGCGCGGCGGCGGCGAGCACGGGGCCGTCGCCGAAGCGGACGTATAGGGTCCGGCCCGCCCGGAGGGCGACGACGCCGCGGAGCGCCGCGGGGCGCCCGAGCACGGTCCGGCCGACGAGCCGCCCGCTCCAGTCGACGAGCGTCGAGTAGCCGGTGGGCGCGGCCTGCACGAGATCCCGCCCGGTCTGCACCGCCTGCACCTCGTCCGCCGCCACCTCCTGGGCGGGGACCTGGCCGGTCGAGTACGACGAGGTGTTGGTCGGCACCACGAGCACCCGGGCCCCGGCCCCCACCGACGAGCGGCTGCGGTCGGCGAAGAAGACCTCGTAGGAGACCATGAGCCCCAGCGGGCCGGCGGGCGTGCGGACGAGCCCGGTGCCGTGGCCCGGGATCGCGTCGAGGGGCACCGCGGACAGGTCGGCCAGATGCCCGAAGAAGCCGCGATCGGGAACGTACTCGCCGAAGGGCACCCGGTGGACCTTCTCGAACGTCGCCGCCACGGTCCCGTCCGGGCGCCACGCGACCACCTCGTTGCGGAATGCCCTGTCCGACACCGGGAAGGTGACGCCGGCCACGACGGTGGCGTGCAGGCGGCGGGCCAGGGCGGCCACGGCGCCCATGGCACCCGGGGGCGCGTACCAGCCCTCGTCGGCCCGGGACCGGGCCGATCCCGGAGGGCCCGCCAGCGCGATCACGTCCTCGGGCCACACCACGAGGTCCTGCCCGGGTGTGGGGCGCAGCCGTGTGCTCGCGGCCAGCTGCCGGGCGAAGACCGAGGCGGGGCTCACCTGCCGGTCGCTCAGGCCCCGCGGTCCGCCGCCCTGCACCGCGACCACCCGCAGGTACCCGACGGGTCGCCCCCCGTCGGGGGCGTGGTCGGCGGCGGCGGTGAGGGCGACGAGGCCGGCGAGCACCCCGAGCCCCGCCAGCAGGCCCGGGGCGACCGGGCGGCGGGACCCGGCCCCGGTACCCGGGCGCGACCGGACGCGGCGGGCGGTCGCGGCGACGAGCGACTCGCCGGCCGCCCCGGCGGCCCACACCACGGCGGTGACCAGGAGCGGCCCCCCGAGGCGGGCGGTGGCCAGGAACGGCCCCCCCGCCTGCCCGAGGAAGACCCCGCCGATCGGCAGGCCTCCGAACGGCCACCGCATCCGCACGGCCTCCGACAGGGTGAAGGCGCCCACGAACGCGGGGAACCGCCCCCGGGTCCTCGGGACCAGCCCGGCGGCGATCCCCATCGACAACGCCTCCACCGCCATCAGGACGGCCGCCCCGTACCAGGTGAACGCCTGGGCCCACCACAGGCCGGGGACGAAGCACGCCAGCCCGGCGACCCAGCCCGCGAGGACCCGGGAGCGCAGGGGGAGGCCGTCGAGGCGCCAGTACAGGACGCCGGCCCCGACGACGGCCAACGGCCACCAGCCCCACGGCGGGAGCGAGAGGGCGATCGCCGCTCCGGCCGCCAGGGATGGGAGAGCGACCCCGCCCCGGCAGCGCCGCACCGCTACCTCGTGGGACCGATCTCGCCCGCCGGCACGGCCAGCTCTTCGAGCACCGACCGGGCGGCGTTCCGGCCGCTCCCGACGCAGGCGGGGATCCCGACGCCCCGATAGGCAGCCCCGGCCACGGCGATCGCCGGGAGGCGCTTCACCGCCGCCTCTATCCCGGTGACCCGCAGCAGGTGGTGGACCCGGTACTGGGGGAACGCGTCCGGCCACCTGGTGACCCGCCATCGATCGGGCTGGCCGGTCGTGCCCACGAGCACCTGAAGCTCCCGGACCACCCGATCGACGAGCGCGGCGTCGTCGAGCGGGTCGGCCCTGTCGTCGCCGTGCCTGCCGACCGAGGCCCGGATGAGCACCGATCCGGGGCGTGCCAGGTGGGGCCACTTCCGCGAGAGGTAGGTGCACGCGGTGACCAGCGGGGCCCCGTCTGCGGGGGAGCCGGCGGGAGCGGGGCCGCCGTCGGGTCCGGCGCCGGGGCCGGGCTCGGGCACGACGGGCGAGGAGCCCTGGGGGACGAGCAGGCCCGTCCCGTGCAGCGGGCCGGGGACGGCCGCCTCGGGGTAGGAGAGGGTCACGAGCGCCACCGACGCGTGGTCGATGCCCCGCAGGAGCGTGGCCGCGTCGGCCTCGTGCGGGGCGAGGAGGTCG
>JAKAZC010000220.1 GCA_021826655.1 Actinomycetes bacterium
GCCCATTCCGAACAGGCGGCCGTGGAAGTAGAGGTTCTCGTGCACGGTGAGCTGCCGGTCGAGCGTGTTCTGCTGGCTCACGATGCCGAGGACCTGCTTGGCCAGGGCAGGGTGGGCGACGACGTCCACGCCGGCCACCCATGCCCGGCCCGACGTGGGGACGACGCGCGTCGTCAGCATCCCGGCGGTGGTGGTCTTGCCAGCGCCGTTGGGGCCGAGAAGGCCGAAGATCTCCCCGGCCCCGACGGTGAGGTCGAGCTCGTCCACCGCCCGGAAGTCGGCGCCGGCGTACACCTTGGTCAGCGCCGCCGTCCGGATGATGGCGTCCTGGGTCGCCGCCCGGCGACCGGCCACCTCGCCGGACGGTGCCGGTGTGCCGACGCCGCCGGGCGCCTGGCTGACGGTCATCGCGGGCAGACTAGCCCTCGGCCAGCAGCTGGTAGAGCGCCCGGCGCGCCTCCTGGACGATCTCGGTGGCCTTCTCCAGCTGATGGGCGCGGCCGGACCCCACGATCTGGCGGATCGCCGCTCGCGTGTCGCCGAGGGCCTCGCGCAGGGCGCGCAGTTGCTCGCTGTCGGCGTCCGACGGTGCCCACGGCGCCCAAGGGGTGCCGGATGCCTCGCGCCCTTGGTCCGTGAGCTCGTAGGTCCGGGTGCCGTCCCGTGTCGTCGACCGGACCAGTCCCTCGTCCTCCAGCATCTGCAGCGTCGGATAGACCGAGCCGGGACTCGGGCGCCACATGCCGCCGCTACGGGCCTCGAGGCGGCGCATCACCTCGTAGCCGTGGCCCGGCCCGTCCGACAGGGCCCACAGCACGGCGTGCCGGATGACGCCGCGTCGCATGCGCCGTCCCGGGGGCCCGCCCGGTCCGCCCCAGCCGGGTCCGCCCCACCCCGGACCGCCCCAACCCGGACCGCCCCAACCCGGACCGCCCCAACCCGGACCGCCCCAACCCGGACCGCCCCAGCCGGGACCCTTCCGCCCTCGTTCCTGCCAGTTCGACATGGCGGCCTCCCTTCGGGTTACCGATATATCGCCAACATATCGTAGGAACATCGGCGCATGGCGCGAGGTTGACTGGGTCCATGGTCATGGACGCGACGGCACGGCACCTGGTCCTCGGCACCCCGCTCGTCGGTCCGTTCCCGGCGGGCCTGGAGGCGGCGATCTTCGGGATGGGTTGCTTCTGGGGGGCCGAGCGCCGGTTCTGGGAGCTCGACGGGGTCTACACGACGGCCGCCGGCTACAGCGGGGGGACGACGCCCGATCCGACCTACCGCGAGGTCTGCTCTGGCCGGACGGGGCACGCGGAGGTCGTCCTCGTCGTCTTCGATCCCACCAGGGTCAGCTATACAACGCTCCTGCGCGTGTTCCTCGAGGGGCACGACCCGACGCAGGGCATGCGCCAGGGCAACGACGTCGGCACGCAGTACCGGTCGGCCCTCTACACCACCTCACCGGCACAGCGGGAGGCCGCCGAGGCCGCCTTGGCCGGTTACCAGAACGCGCTCTCGGCTCACGGTCACGGCCCGATCACGACGGAGGTCCGGCCGTCGGGGCCGTTCTTCTACGCCGAGGACTACCACCAGCAGTACCTGGCGGCGAACCCCGGCGGCTACTGCGGGCTCGGCGGGACCGGCGTGGCCTGCGCGGTCGGTCTCGCTGTCGGGGAGCCCGCCGTCCCCACGGACTGACCGGCCCCTCCGCCGGTGCCCTGGGCCGCCCGCGCCAGGGCAGCCTCTGCCTCGTGGACGAAGGCGGTCACCAGCTCGGCGGCGGGGACCAGCGCTCCGATGGCGCCCACCCCCTGGCCGGCCGGGTAGCACTCGCGCTCGGGGTCGACGGTCGCCGAGGCGTCCCCCCCGAGATGGAAGGCGCCGTCGGTGAACGACCGTCGAAGCTGGTCGGGGAAGGGCGCCAGCTCCTCGGGGTGCTCCTCGAACAATGCGGTGTAGGCGTTGCGGACGACGCGCATCGGCTTCCCGGAGTACGCGCGGCTCACGGTGGTCCCGTCCTCCGCCGTGGCCAACAGCCGGTCCTTGTACCCCGGTACGGCGCGCGCTTCGGGAGTGGCGATGAAGCGGGTGCCCACCCACACCCCGTCGGCCCCGAGGGCGAGGGCTGCCGCCAGGCCGCGGCCGTCGACGATCCCGCCGGCGGCGACGACCGGCACGTGGCCGCCCACGGCGTCGACCACCTGCGGGACGAGCGGGAAGGTGGCGACCTGCCCGGTGTGGCCTCCGGCCTCCGTGCCCTGGGCCACCACGAGGTCGCAGCCCGCCTCGACCGCCCGGACGGCGTGGGCCACCCGACCGCACAGGCTGACGACGAGGACGCCGTGGTCGTGGCACCGGTCGATGGCGCTCGTCGGCACGCCCAGACCGGCGACGAAGGCGGTGGCGCCCCCGTCGATGAGGACCCCCACCTGGCGGTCGAGTGTGTCCGGGAACGCCGTCAGGAGGTCGACCCCGAAGGGCCGGTCGGTGGCGGCCCGGACCGCAGCCGTCTCGGCGGCCAGCTCCTCGGGTCCCATGGTGGACGCCCCCAGGCACCCGAACCCACCGGCCGACGAGACGGCCGCGGTCAATGCCGCGTACGAGACCCCGCCCATGCCGGCGAGCATGACCGGGTGCTCGACCCCGAGGAGCTCCGTCAAGCGGGTGCGCACGCCCACGTTTCTAGCGCTTGTCGTCCCTCTCGGGGGTGGGTCCGCCCCCGCCGGGCGCCCTGCGGGACGCGACGGAGGTGCGGACCAGGACGAGGCTGCCGACGGCGAACGAGAGCACCGTGCCCGCGAGGAGGCCCAGCCGGGAGGCGTCGAGCAGGGCCGGGTGGCCGGCGAACGCCGTGTCGGCGAACAGCAGCGGGACGGTGAAGCCCATTCCGCAGAGGATCGCCGCACCGGCGAGCTGCGCCCAGCGCACCTCCTCGGCCAGCTCGACCACGCTGAACCGGACCACGAGCGCGGCGGCCGCCATGATGCCCGCGGCCTTGCCCGCGAGCCGGGCGACGAGGACCCCCGCCAGCACGCTGCCCGCCCCGCCGCCGAGCCCGAAGCCGGTGAAGGTGATGCCGGCGTTGGCCACCACGAAGACGGGCAGGACCCCGAGGATGGCGGCCGGCGCCACGGGCTTCTCCATGCGCGCCGAGGCCGAGCGCAGGCCGGGCGGCGCGCAGGGGACGAGGATCCCGACGAACGCTCCGGCCAGCGTGGGATCGACCCCCGCCACGGCGAGGAGGACCCATTCGATCACGAGGATGGCGGCGTACGGCCACCACGACACGTGCGCCCGCCGCCGCAGCAGGACGGTGGCGGCGAGCACGGCGGCGGCGCCGGCGAGGGCGGCCGGGCGGAGGTGGCTCGAGGACACGACGGCGAGGATCACGACCGAGCCGACGTCGTCGGCCACCGCCAGCGCCAGGACGAACACGCGGAGCGCCGGCGGCACCCGCCGCCCGAGCAGCGCCATCGCCCCGAGGGTGAAGGCCACGTCCGTCGCCATCGGGACGCCCCAGCCCTTCGTCACCGACGACGGGCCGGCGGCGGCCACCGTGGCCAGGTAGGCGACCGCCGCGCCCAGCATGCCCCCGGCCGCCGCCACCACCGGGAGCACGGCATTGCGCGTCCCTTGGAGCGAGCCGCAGGCCCGCTCCCGCCCGACCTCGAGGCCGACGCTCAGGAAGAACACGGTCATGAGCCCGTCGTCCACCCAGCCCCGCACGTCCCGTAGGCCCGGGACGGCGGACCAGGAGAGGGGGTGCTCCCACACGGCGGCGTACGACCCGGCGGCGATGTTGGCCCACACCAGCGCCAGCACCACGGCCAGCGACATCACGACGCCCCCGGTGGCCTCCGTCGAGATGAGACGGGCGACGATGCCGGACCACGGCTCGGGCCGCCACCGGGGGGCGGCCGGACGCGGGCGCCGGCGACCGGGGGGCTGACGGCCGGTGGGCCGGCCGGCGGACGTGGGAGGGCGTGAGGGCATGGTGCGGTCGGTCGCCGACCAGGCTTCCCGGCACACCCCGCGACGAGCCTACCAGGGTGGGCCGCCTATTGCTTCTATATACAAACTATCCTAAAATAAAGCAATGACTGGCGACGCCGCCACGCAGCTGCTCTTGGCCTTCTCCCGCCTCCTCCGGGGCAAGCGTCAGGAGGGTGACCTTCCGGTGCAGCTGCGCGAGATGGTGCACCGAGGAGAGCTCGCCCCGCGCCACCTGGCGGCGCTCGCGATCGTGGTCCTCGAGGGTCCCCTGACCGTGACCGAGCTGGCCCACCGTGAGGGACTGGCGCTCACCACGGCCAGCTTGCTCGTGAGCCAGCTCGCCGAGGCCGGCCTCGTCGAGCGGCGGGAGGACGCCGCCGACCGGCGGCGCACGGTCGTGTCCGTCGCTCCGGAGCATCGCCAGGAGAGCGCGGCCGTCCTCGAGGCCCGGCTGGCGCCGCTGCGCCGGGCGCTCGACCGGATGGGGCCGGAGCGGGCTGCCGTCCTGCTCGAGGGACTGGAGATCGTGACCGAGGAACTGGAGGCTGTTCGATGAGCGAAGCGCCCACGATGCCCACCGCGGCGGAGGGAGCCCCGAGCGCGGCCCGCGCCGGCGACCTGACGCACCGGCGCGTCCTGATCGTGATCGGGGCGCTGGTGCTCGGCATGTTCCTGGCGGCCCTGGACCAGACCGTCGTGTCCACGGCGCTCCCCACCATCGTCGGCGACCTGCACGGTGCCTCGCACCTGAGCTGGGTGGTGACCGCCTACCTCCTCACCTCCACGGTGTCGACCCCGCTGTGGGGGAAGCTCGGCGACCAGTACGG
>JAKAZC010000221.1 GCA_021826655.1 Actinomycetes bacterium
GCCCAGGCCCTCCCCGGGCAGATTGCGGGAGAAGACGGACGCCTTGAAGTAGAAGAGTGCCAGGACCACGAAGACCAGGATGGGGATGATCTTGGCGATGGTCACGATCTTGTTGATGGCGGTGGCTCCCTGCACGCCGCGGTTCACCAACCAGGCGAAGGCCCAGATCCCCACACTGGAGAGGAGCACCGCCGGGAGGGTGTCGCCGAAGCCGAGCCACGGGGCGATCGAACCGATCGTCGACATGATGAGGATCCAGTACGTCGTGTTGCCGACACAGGCACTGGCCCAGTAGCCGAAGGCGGAGAAGAACCCGAGGTACTCGCCGAAGCCGGCTTTGGCGTAGGCATAGACGCCGGAGTCCAGCGTCGGCTTGCGCACGGCCAGGGATTGGAACACGAAGGCGAGCATCAACATGCCCGTCCCGGCGATGGCCCAGGCGATGAGAGCCCCGTAGACGCCGGTTTCGGTGGCGAAGCGTCGGGGAAGCGAGAAGACCCCCGCGCCGACCATGCCGCCGACGACCATCGCCGTCAGCGAGACCAGGGTGACTCGCTGGATGCCTGAACTGACCCTCGCGTCAGGCTCCGCCGCTGGCAAGCTGCCTCCCCGAACTCGGTGTCACTGCTCTGCGAGAGTAGCAGCGGGACCTCACGCCGCTTTGCAGCGACGTCGCTATCGAATAGCGCGTCGTGTCGACCCTGCCGTAGTCGGTGCTCTTCCCCGGACGGCCCCGCTTCGCCTGGCGGTGGCGGACCTCGGTGGTCTCGGCCACCGTCGCCTCGATGAATCGCTCCGCGCCCGTTGCCGCCAACGCGTCGGACAGGGCCTGTTCGATCCAGGCCGACGGGAACGCCACCAAGTTCGGGAGCTAAACCTGTCCCGGGGTTCCACCGGTCTGACGGACAGCGACCAGAAGGGGTGCTGCCCCGGAACGGATGTCCAACATGGAGACCGTGGAACGGAACTGGCCCGCGCCCTTCGGTCGTGCACCCCGGCGTTCACGGTCGAGATTGTCGAGTGCTGCCGGCGCGGCGACCGCTGGATCGGCCGGCTTCGGCGCAGACGAGGAGCCGGGTGGCCTTGGGGCAGCACGTCCGTTCCGTCTGGACCCCGCACCGGCCGATGGTGGCCACGCCCCATCGTCCGGTGGCCGAAGGCGGTCCGGTCGACGTCTATCTCGTTCGCCCGAACTCGGAATCTGACGGAACTGACCGACGGGGCCCACGTTGGGATGGTTGGGGGGGGAACCGCCGATCGGCGCGCTGACATGGGGGAACGTGGACTGGTGATCCCTTCAGTCGATGTTCCGTACCATGGTGTAGCTGAATCTCGACCTCCGGATCGGGGGGATGACCCCGACCCGTGCCTTCTCCGACATCCAGTTCGGGATGCGCAGAACCAGTGGCCGTAGCCGGCGCGGCCGAGTGTGCATCAGGAGCGGGCCGGCGTCCTCAACCCATAGCCACCCCATAGAGCTGCACTCCGTGACCAGGGACGACGCGGCGGCCGTGTTGATGAGACGTAGTCAGAAGGCCCGGGACGTCTCCCGCCACCGCCAGACGGGAATCGGAACCCCCTCGTACTGCGTCGGTCAGGAGTTCGATGCTCCTCCCAGGCTCCAGTCGTCCACTCGCTCTGCTTGACTGGCCCGGTGACCGACACCTACCGCCGCATCCTGCTCGCCGCCCGCCCCCGCGGGCTCGTCGACGACACCACCCTCCGCGTCGACGATTCGGCGACGGTGCCGGATCCGGGCGAGGGCCAGGCCCTTGTCAAGGTCCAGCACCTCTCCATCGACCCGACCATCCGGACGTGGATGGACGACGCCCCCGGGTACCTGCCGCCCATCGCCATCGGCGACGTGGTCCGCAGCGGCGGGACCGGAGAGGTCGTGGTCAGCCGCGCTCCGTCCCTGCCGGTCGGATCGACGGTGTTCGGCATGCTCGGCTGGCAGGAGTACGCACTGGTCGACGCCGGCGGCGGCTCGATGACCGTCGTCCCCCCGGGTATCGACGCCGGGGTCGTCCTCGGCGTCCTCGGCGTCACCGGGATCACCGCCTACTTCGGACTGAAGGACGTCGGCCGGCCGAAACCGGGGGACACGGTCGTCGTGTCCGGTGCGGCCGGGGCCACCGGCTCCGTCGTCGGCCAGCTGGCGAGGATCGAGGGCGCCGGCACGGTGGTCGGTATCGCCGGTTCCGCGGACAAGTGCGCCTGGCTCGTCGACGAGCTCGGCTTCGACCACGCCGTCAACTACCGCGAGGATGACGTGGCCGCCCGCATCCGTGCCGCGTGCCCCCGGGGCATCGACGTCTACTTCGACAACGTGGGCGGGACGGTGCTCGACATCTGCCTGGCCAACCTGGCCATGCACGCGCGGGTGGTCCTGTGCGGCGCGATCTCCCAGTACAACGAGGACCAGCCGGTCGGGCCGCGGAACTACCTGCAATTGATCGTGAAGCGGTCCCGGATGGAGGGCTTCCTCATCCTCGACTACCTCGACCGGTTCCCGGCTGCCCAGCTGGAGATGGCGGGGTGGGTCATGGAGGGACGGATCCAGCACCGGGAGCACGTGGTGTCGGGACTCGAGCATGCCGGCGAGGCGCTCAACCTGCTGTTCAGCGGCGGCAACACCGGCAAGGTGGTCGTGGCGGTCTGAGGACGTCCGGTCCCCGGCCGGAGCGTCGGCCCTGGTCGCGACGGCGCTCCCACCCGTCGGTCCGGGTGCGCCGTGCCGGGGCGGCGATGCGCGCGCTCCAGTCCGGCGGGCCACGGGCGACACGCCACCGGCCGAGGCGATCGTGGCGCTCGCGGTCGCGGTCCTCGGTGTCGTGACGGCGGTGGGCCGGACCGGATCGGACCCGTCGTCCCCTACGTCCCAGATTCCCGGTGGCCCGGCCGCCCCGACCGCCGCCGAGACCACCCCGGTGTGCCGGACCTCGTCCCCGGCCTCGTCGCTGGGCCCGGCCACCAGTCTCCCGGCACACCCGACGGCGACGGTGGTCACGCCGTCGGGTGGCGTCGTGGGCTGCGCGGCCACCGCCGCGGCGCTCTACGTGGACACCGGGGCCCGCCTGGTGACCGATTCGCTGACCGGCGCGTCGTTCCAGCTGGTGGTCAGCCTGGCCCAGGACACCAAGGGGAGTCTCGTGCTCGGCCAGGCCACCGGATCGGGCACACAGTCCTGCTATCCGGCCCAGGCCGTGGAGGGGCCGGACGGAACCATCTACGCCGCCGATCCGCTGCACACGATCGAAGCGACCTCGCCGGCCGGGTACGAGCAGGGCCCGACGACCCTCGGCGGCGGACCGGACGTCGGTGGATGGGGGTTCGCCCTGGTGGGTTCCACGTTCTACGACCAGGGCGGCCCGTCCTTCTCGTCGGGCGGCGACGCCATCCCGTCGATCTCGCTGACCGATCTCCATGACTACCTGGGGCCGTCCAGCCGCCCTCGAACCCCCTCGGCCGGGGCGCGCGGGGCTGACGACGGCGGCGACCGGCACCCACGTCGCCCTGGGCTCGACACCGTAGGTGGGGGAAACGTTCGACCCGTGGTGGGCCGTGGCCGCCACCCACCTGCGGGTGTCCTACTCGGTCGAGGACGCGACGTCGTTGACCGCCGGGACGGTCCCGGCCCCCACGGTGGTCCCGTCGCCGTCCACGCCGGCAGGCCTGGCGTCGCTCCCCCTCACCCTCCCCACCACGGACACCGTGCCCGCGCCGCATCAGGTCCGCGCCACCCTGATGGACGTCTCGACCAGCCCGCCGGCCATCCTCGGCACGACATGTACGGCCTTCACGGTGGACGCCGCCGGCGACAGGCCGGACCTCGCCACCCTGCCTGCGGGGACCGGGTCGGGTGGACCGTCCGACCCCCGCGGCGTCTCCCTCAACGCGCAGCTCGGGCTGTCGGGCCCGCGCCGTGCCGACGTGAAGGCCCCGGTGACGCACGACGCCCCGGTGCCGGCCGGACGCCGAGCGTGCGCGCCGGTCACCGGCCGGGACGCCTGGAACGAGTCGCACATCAACGGCCGGGACAGGGAGGTGCCGACACCACCGAGGTGCCGACACCACCGAGGTGCCGACACCACCGAGGTGCCGACACCACCACCGAGGTGCTCGCCCCCTTCCACGCGGCGGTCAAGTCCGTACTCCCGGCGGCGACGTCCACCGTGATCGGTGGCACGTCCATCGGCCCCGCGCCGTGGTGGCAGCAGCTGGTGGCCGCCGGCGGCCTGTCCGACATGGACGTCGCCGCCATCCACCCCTATCCGGGCTCCAACGAGGGCTACGAGGAGGAGGGGATCCCGGCCCAGGTCCGCCAGTTCGGGGCCGTGCTCGGTTCGACACCGCTCTGGTCCACCGTGCTCGGATGGCGGAGCGACGTCGACGACCGCTTCCTGGCGCAGGCGGACAACGTAGGCCGCTCGATGAACTGGCAGACGGTGCCCGGGGTGCCCGTCGGGAACCGCTGCTTCGATGAGGGCAGCTTCGGCGACGACCCGGTGAGCATCTCCCTCGTGCGGGCCACGAGCAGTGTCGACGACGTGAGGCCGGCCGCACTGGCGACGATGACCACGTCGGGGATGCTGCCCGGGAGTCCCTACCTGTCCATGTCCGGCACGGGGATCCCCCGTGGGTGCCGCGCCGACGTCGGCCCGGCGCCGGGTGGCACCGACGCGGTCAGCGGGGTGTGGACCGACGGACTCCCGGTGACGGCGTCACGGACCCGCACCGATCCGTCGGGTGCCGCAGTCCCGGTCACCGTGACCTCCGAGTACAGAACCGGACGACGA
>JAKAZC010000222.1 GCA_021826655.1 Actinomycetes bacterium
TGGCGCGGTGGGCCCGCTTCACCGCGGCGATGCAGGACGCCCGCAGCCCGCCGATCTCCTCGTCGGTCAGCGTTCGGTCGAGCGCGCAGAACCGCAGCCGGTAGGCGAGGCTCCGGGCCCCGTCGACCACCGACTCCCCCCGGTACACGTCGAACAGTTCGACCGACTCGAGCAGCTCCCCGCCCGTCTCGGCCAGGGTGGCTTCGACCATGCCGGCCGGGACCTCCTCGGGAACCACGAAGGCCAGGTCGGTGTCCGACGACGGGAAACGGCTGATCGGTAGCGACTCGAGGGGCCTGCGGGACGTGCGCACCGGGTCGAGGAGCACGTCGAGGTCGAGGTCGAGCCAGCCGACCGGCCGGGGCCGGCCGTCGGCGCCGACGAGGCCGTACGCCTCGACGAAGACGGGATCGAACTCGCCGACCACGCCGAGCACGCCCCGTCGTCCGTCGTCCTCCTCGCCTCCGGCCCCGCCCGACAGCAGTGTGCCCGACCGGTACACGTGCAGCACCCGGGTGGCCGGATCGTGGTGGGGGCCCTGCTCGAGGACCCAGTCGGCCAGGCCCAGTGCCTCGGCCACGGTGTGCCAGGCGGCCACGGCAGCCCGGGCGTCGTCACCCCTGCCGCAGAAGACGGCGCACAGCCGCTCGACCTGTCCGGCTCCGGGACCGTCGACCGGCGGGATGTCGAGCCGGTGGAACACGGAGCCGACCTCGAACAGGCGGACGTCGCCCTGGCGCCGCTCGGCGTTGTAGCGCACGGCCCCCAGCAGCCCCGGTGCCATCGACGACCGCAGGAAGCGCTCGGCGTCGACCAGGGGGTTGGTGATCCCGATGTACGGCGGAGCGAATCCGGCGGCCAGCTGGTCGGCCTCGGTCGCGAACGCGCCCGTCCACGCCTCGCTGGCCCCCAGGCCGCACAGCACGTCCTTCAGTCGGCGGCGCTCCCGCTGGCGGCCGGTGAGTCGGCCCGGCTGCGGCCAGGACGGCGAGCGCCGGGGCAGGCGGGCGTACCCGTAGGCGCGCGCCACCTCCTCGGCCAGGTCCGCCTCGCCCATCGGCGGCGGCCGGATGTCGGGCCGGAAGGTCGGGACGACTACGACGACCGGGTCGGCGTCACCGCCCGTCGGGGTGGCCTGCATGCCGAGGGGCGACAGCAACCCGACGATGGCCGGGGCCGACAGCTCGGTCCCGAGCAGGCCGTTCACCCGGGCGGGCCGGACGGTGACCTCGAGGGGCCGGGGCACGTCGCCCCGCACGTCGAGGACGCCCTCGGCCAGGGTCAGACCGGGCCCGGCGGTGAGCGTCAGGAGCTCCACGAAGCGCTCGGCGGCGGTGTCGATGCCGGCCGGGTCGCAGCCGCGCTCGAACCTGGCCGACGCCTCGGTGCGGAGGGTGAGCCGTTTGGATGTCCGGGCGATGGCCATCGGCACGAAGTAGGCGGCCTCGAGCAGGACCCGGGTGGTACCGGCTCCGATGTCCGAGGAGGCGCCGCCCATGATGCCGCCGATGCCGACCGGGGACCCGGAAGCGTCGCAGATCAGGCAGTCCTGGCCGGTGTCGCCCAGGCCCGGTCCCGGGGTCCCCATCGTGCGCACCACGCCGTCGAGGGTGGTCACCTGCTCGCCCGGGGTCGCCCGGCGAACCAGCAGGCCCCCGTCCAGCCGGTCGAGATCGTAGGGGTGGGTCGGCTGGCCGAGTTCCAGCATCACGTAGTTGGACGCGTCGACCACGTTGTTGATCGGCCGCATGCCCGCCGCGGTGAGTCGGTCGGCCAACCAGGCAGGCGAGTCGGTCACCTGTATCCCGGTGAGCACGCGGGCGGTAAACCGGGGACACGTCTCGAGGTCGTCGACGACCACCGTGGCCAGCGACCCCACCGGTGGCCCGACGGCCACCGGTGCCGGGCTCCCGGCATCGCGCCCGGAAGCCGCGGCCACCAGGCCGGCCGTCGTCGGGACCACGAACGCCAGGCCCAACCGGGCGGCCAGGTCCCGGGCCACGCCGGCGATGCACCAGGCGTCGGGCCGGTTGGCCTCGACGGCCACGTCGAACACCACGTCGGGGACGATGCCGAGCGCGTCCACCAGCGGTGCCCCCGGCACGGCGCCGCCGACGTCGTTCAGGATCAGGAGACCGGCATGGTCCTCGGACAGCCCGAGCTCGCGCCCCGAGCACAGCATCCCGTTGGACACCATCCCCCGCATCGTGCGGCGACCGATGGCGAAGCCGCCCGGCAGCACGGCACCCACCGGGGCCAGAGGCACCAGGTCGCCCGCAGCGAAGTTCATCGCCCCGCACGCCACCTCGACCGGGCCCGAACCGTCGGTCACCACCACCCGGCGGATCCTGTCGGCCCCCTCGATGGCGGTGATCTCCTCGATCCGGGCCACCACCACGTCGCCCAGACCCTCGCCCACCGTCTCGATGCCCTCGACCACCAGGCCGAGGTCGTCCAGGGTGGCGGCCACGAACTCGGCGTCGTCCGGGAAGGGGGCGAAGTCTCGGAGCCAGGAAAGGGGAACGCGCAACTGCTGTCCTCTCGGGATTCGCGCCTCAGAACTGGCGCAGGAAACGGATGTCGTTCTCGATCAGGGCCCGCATGTCCGCGATCTGGTGGCGCATCTGTGCACACCGGTCGATGCCGAACCCGAATGCGAACCCGGTCCACTCGTCGGCGTCGATGCCGACCGATGCGAACACCGCAGGGTCGACCATGCCGCACCCGCCCAGCTCGATCCAGCCGCTCTGCGAGCACGTGCGGCAGCCCTCGCCGCGGCAGATGGCACAGGTGACCTCGAACTCGGCCGACGGCTCGGTGAAGGGGAAGTAGGCCGGGCGCAGGCGCGAGTGGATGTCCGGGCCGAAGTAGGCGGAGGTGAACGTCTCGATGGTCCCGGCCAGGTCGGCGAAGGTGGTCCCCCGGTCGACCACCAGGCCCTCGATCTGGTGGAAGACGGCAAGGTGTCGGGCGTCCGGCGTGTCGCGCCGGTAGCAGCGACCGGGCATGACCGAGTGGATCGGCAGCGTCCCGTCCGACACTGCCTGCTCCATCAGATGGATCTGGACCGGCGACGTGTGGGTCCGCAGCAGTGTCGTCTCCGGGTCGCCCAGGTCGAGGTAGAAGGTGTCCCACATGCCCCGGGCCGGGTGGGCCGGTGGGATGTTGAGGGCGCCGAAGTTGTACCAGTCCGTCTCGATCTCGGGGCCCTCGGCCACGCCGTACCCCATGCCGACGAAGACGTCCTCCAGTGCGTCCCGGGTCTGGGACACGAGGTGGAGGTGGCCCCGGGTGGCCGGGCCGGCGACGGCGCCGGGCACGTACTCGGTCAGGTCGAGCCGCGAGGCCGCCAATTCCGCGGACCGCTCGAGGAAGCGGATGTCGTTGCGCCGGGCCTCGAGCAGCGACTCGATCTCCGTGCGGGCCTCGTGCAGCTGACGACCGAGCTCCCTGCGGGACTCGGGGTCCATCGACCCCAGGGCCCGGGACGCCGCGGCCAACGCCGACCGTTTGCCCGTGACCGTCGCCGCCACGTGCCGGATCTGCTCCGTGGTGGTCGCCGCGTCGATGGCGGCGCGCGCCTCGGCCGCCAGGCCGGCGAAGTCGGGTCCGTCCGTCATCCCGCCGCCCCGTCACCCGAGAGCCCCGGGCCCGGGGGCACCGCGGAGGAGACCGACTCATCCATGGCCGACATCGTAGGACGGTCCGGGGGGTGGGCTTGCGAGCCCCTCCACCGCCGCTGGCGCAGTGCCTCGAAGCACAGCACCGCGGCCGACACCCCCACGTTGAGCGACTCCGACCGTCCGGCCATCGGGATCGTCACTCCCACGTCCAGACCGGCGGCGAGGGCCGTATCCAGACCGGTCGCCTCGTTACCGAGGACGAGTGCCACCGGACGGGTCCAGTCGAAACCGGCGTAGTCGTCGCCACCCCGGACCACGGTGGCCACGGTGGTGAGCCCGTGTGACGCCAACTCGGCCAGGATCGACGTCGTCGCACCCCCGTGGACCACCGGCACATGGAAGAGGGAGCCGGCCGTGGCGCGCACGGTCTTCGGGTTGGTCGGGTCGACGGTGCCGTCGCAACACACCACGGCGTCCACCCCGGCGGCATCCGCCGTGCGGATCACCGTCCCCAGATTGCCGGGGTCGCGGACGTCGACGCACACGACCACCAGCGTGGCCCCCTCGAGGCACCCGAGCGTGGCCGACGCGTACGACACGACGGCCAGGAGCGGTTGCGGGGCCACCGTGGACGCCACACGCTCCATGACTCCCGGAGCGAGGTCGAACACCCGACCGCCGGAGGCCAGCACGGTCCCGGTCACCGCCGCGACCGGGGGAAGGTCGGCTCCAGCGGGGTCGACGTAGACCGCCTCGACCTCGGCACCGGCGGCGATGGCCACCGACAGCAGCTCCGCCCCCTCGACGACCACGACGTGCTCGGCGGCGCGTGCACCGCCCTTGCGCAGGAGCTGGCGCAGCCTCCGGACCCGTTGGTGGGTGAAGGCCAGGCCCGACTGGGTCAGGAACCGGCCCCGGCGTTCGGCACGCCCACGGCCAGGGCGTCGTTCGCCACCTGCACGAGGGACGCGAAGGTCTCGGGTGCGGTGACGGCCAGGTCGGCCAGGACCTTGCGGTCGACCTCCACGCCGGCCCGGTGCAGTCCGGCGATGAACCGGCTGTAGCTCATGCCGTTCAGCCGCGCTGCCGCGTTGATCCGCTGGATCCACAGCTGGCGGAAGGCGCCCTTGCGCGCCCGGCGGTCCCGGTAGGCGTACTG
>JAKAZC010000223.1 GCA_021826655.1 Actinomycetes bacterium
CGGCTCATCGGCTCCCAGGTCCACAGGGCCCAACTCGGATTTCTGGGCTCGGACTACGTCGTGGTGCTGAAGCTGAACGAGGCGCTGGCCGAGCTCGAGTGAGCACCTGGCTTCCCGACGGCACCACCGAGTGGGGTGGTCGGCCGGTGGCCCGCAGGGTCGCCGACGCGTCGCCGCGGGGCAGGATCGTCGTCACCGGCACGATCCAGCAGGGCTCGAACCGGCGTGTCGGAGGAACCGCCTCCTCCTACCTCCTCCTCGACGACGGGAGCGGCCGGATGGGCCTGCTCTTCGTGGGCCGCCAGAAGGTCCCGGGGCTGACCACGGGCGCGCGATGCACCGTGGAGGGCACTGTCACAATGAAGGGCGGCCGGCCGGTGATCTGGAACCCGCTGTACCGACTGGAGCCCGCCGATGGCTGACCCCTCTCCCCTCGCGACAGCCGTGACCGTCGTCCGGTCGAACGACCCCGACGACGTCGAGCCGGCCGGCCACTTCCGTGTCTACCTCGGCGCGGCGGCCGGGGTGGGGAAGACCTACGCGATGCTCAGCGAGGGCCACCGGCGCCGGCAGCGGGGAACCGACGTGGTCATCGGTTTCGTCGAGTGCCACGGGCGCCCGCTCACCGAGGAGCTGATCGACGACCTTCCGGTGGTCCCGCGCCGCGTCGTCGAGCACCGGGGGACACGCTTCGAGGAGATGGACCTGCCCGCGGTGCTCGATCGGCACCCCAAGGTCGCGCTGGTCGACGAGCTGGCCCACACCAACGTCCCGGGCTCGGGCCGCAACGAGAAGCGCTGGCAGGACGTCATGGAGCTCCTGGGCGCGGGCATCGACGTCATCACCACGGTCAACATCCAGCATCTCGAGAGCATCGCCGACGCGGTGGAGCGGATCGCCGGGGTGCCCATCCGTGAGCGGGTGCCCGACTGGGTGCTCCGGAAGGCCGACCAGATCGAGCTCGTCGACTCGTCGCCCGAGCAGCTGCGGCGCCGGATGCTCCACGGCAACATCTACCCGCCGTCGAAGGTCCCCCAGGCCCTGGCCAGCTTCTTCCGCAGCGACAATCTGATCGCGTTGCGCGAGCTGGCGCTGCGCTTCCTCGCCGACGAGACCGAGGGCGAGCTCCTCGAGCACCTGCTTCGGCACCGGCCCAAGGGCGTGTGGGAGACCAGCGAGCGGATCCTCGTCGGCGTCACGACGGCACCGGGCACCGAGGCCATCGTCCGCCGGGCCGCGCGGATGGCGGCCCGGACGAAGGCCGACCTGCACGTCCTGCACGTCGTCGCCGGGGACGGGGCACGCGACCGGCAGGACCGCCGGCTGGCCGACCTGCGCCGCCTGGCCTCGGACCTCGGGGCCGACTGGAGCGAGATCGTGGCCGACGACCCGGCCCACGCGCTCATCGACTACGCGCGCGCCCGCCAGATCACCCAGATCGTGGTCGGATCGAGCAACCGCAGCCGGTGGCAGGAGCTCGCGGGCGGAGGGTCGATCGTGCGGAAGATCCTTCGCCTGGCGGCGGTCGCCGGGATCGACGTGCACATCATCGCGAGGCGCGAGTCGAGCGCCGGCCCGATCGAGGACGTCGAGGGGGCAGGCGAGTCCTGACACCCGGTCCCGCGGCCCGGACCCGCAGCCCGGCGCGGTCCCGGCCCGGTGCTGCCCTACGCTGCAGGCCGTGGGGGAGCGATGGACGGCAGCCGGGATCGTCCGCGGGCATGCCGCGGCCCGGGGCGATGCCGTCGCGGTGCGCAGCGGCGAGAACTCGCTGACCTGGGGGGAGCTCGACAGCCTCTCGAACCGGGTTGCGCAGGGCCTCCTGGCGACGGGGGTCGGCCGGGGCGACCGGGTGGGGGTCCTCGATCGCAACGGCATCGACCAGATCGTCGTCCTGTTCGGGGCTCTGAAGGTCGGGGCCGTGTACACACCCTTCAACTGGCGGTCTGCGACCCCCGAAGTCCTCGGGCTGGTGGAGGACGCCGGATCCCCGGTGCTCTTCCTGGGCGTGGAGTTCGGCGCCCACCGGCCGGCGCTCGCGGGCGCGCGGGTGGGCCTCGCCTTGGTGTCCGTCGGCGACCCCGACGGCGCGGCCCTGCGGGAATGGGCGGCGCCGTATCCCGACCGCGATCCGGGCGCCGTCACCGGGGGCGACGACGTGGCGCTCCAGCTGTACACGTCGGGTACCACCGGGCGAGCGAAGGGCGTCATGCTCACCAATGCCGGCCTGCAGGTGCTCGTCGAGGGCACGCGGGACGTCTGGGGGGTCGACGCCTCTGCGGTGAACGCCGTCGTCTCGCCGTTGTTCCACATCGGTGGATGCGGCTGGGCGATCGGCGGGATGGCAGGCGGGGGCTCGGCGGTCGTGTTCCGCGAGCTGGATCCCGCCGCGCTGGTCGCCGGGTTCAGGGAGCACGGGGTCACCCACGGGTTCGTGGTCCCGGCACTGATCCAGGCGATGCTCGACGCCCCCGGGACCACGCGTGCGGACTTCGTCGCGCTGCGGCGCCTCTACTACGGGGCCTCGCCGATCAGCGAGTCGCTGCTCACGCGGGCGCTCGATACGTTCGGCCCGCGGCTCGAACAGCTGTACGGGATGACCGAGACCACCGGGGCGATAACCCAGCTCGACGCCGCGGACCACGATCCGGGTGGGCCGCGTGCCCGCCTGCTGCGTTCCGCCGGGCGGCCGTTCCCGTGGGTGGAGATCCGGGTGGTGGACCCGGTCACGGGCCGGGACCTCCCGTCCGGGGCCATCGGGGAGGTCTGGACCCGTTCTGGCCAGAACATGCTCGGGTACTGGCAGGACCCCGACGCCACCGGTGCGACGATCATCCCGGGCGGCTGGTTGCGGACCGGCGACGGCGGTTACCTCGACGCGGACGGCTACCTGTTCCTCACGGACCGGGTGAAGGACATGATCGTCTCGGGGGCGGAGAACGTGTACCCGGTGGAGGTCGAGAACGTGCTCGCCGCCCATCCCCATGTGGCCGACGTCGCGGTCATCGGCGTTCCCGACGATCGGTGGGGCGAGGCCGTGAAGGCGGTCGTCGTCCTCCGTGCAGGCGCCCCTGCCGATTCCGGCGCGATCATCGGCTTCGCCCGGGACCGGCTCGCCCATTACAAGTGCCCCACGTCGGTGGACTTCGTGGGCTCCCTGCCGCGGAACCCGACCGGCAAGGTGCTCAAGCGGGAGCTGCGCGCCCCCTACTGGGCGGGAAGGACCCGGGGCGTCAACTGACGGCGGCGGCTGCCTCTGCCACGAGGTCGATCGGGTGATCGGGCGGCTCCGGCTCGGTCCCCGGTGTCGTCGGAACCCCTTGACGTGAAGGTTCGCTCACCCTAAAATCTGATCACAGTTCCGTCGACGCGGCGTCGCTCCGGCGGAGGGGGTGCGAGCCGTGGTGCGAGCCGAACGTGCAGGCCAAGCCGGGTTGCGGCGGGTCGACTGGGTCCGCCTGGTCGTCGACGACGAGCGCGTGCGGGCCGAGGCGGTCGGGGTCGGCTTCCGTGTGCCGGTGACCTGTCCCATCCCCCTGTCGGTGGCCGTGCGGCTGATCGCCCGCGGCATCCCTCTCGTGACCAGGACGGCCCACGGCTCCGGGGGCGACCGCTAGCAGGCGTTCGGCGTCCATCGCGAGGCGGAGGGCCAGGGGGACCGACCGGCGCCGCAGGTAGCCTGACCGGTGTGCGGGCGAGCCGCACCCCGAGGGGGGAACGGCGACGGGCCGGGGCCGGGGGGGAGCCGAGGTGATCGGCATCTCGGCTCTCAGCGTCGGCTCGCCGATCTCCTACGTCGTCGCCCTCGTCATCCCCGCGCTCGACGCGATCCTCCCCGTCGTACCGAGCGAGACCGCGGTCATCGCCCTCGGCGTGAGCACCGCCGGGAGCGCAGACCCGAGGATCGCCGCCCTGTTGCTCCTGGCGGCCGCCGGAGCCTTCCTCGGTGACAACGTGAGCTATCTGATCGGACGCCACTTCGGGCCCTGGGTCGACCGCCGGGTCTTCTCCGGGGAACGGGGTGCCCGCCGGCGCGCCTGGGCGACACGGACGCTCGAGCGCTACGGCGCGCGGCTCATCGTCGTGTGCCGGTTCATCCCCGGTGGCCGCACCGCGGTCACGCTCACCTGTGGCGCCACCGGGTACCCCCGCCGCAACTTCGTCCTTGCCACCGCCGTCGCCGCGGTGATCTGGGCGGGTTACGCCTTCTTCCTCGGCCGGCTCGGTGGAAAGGCGTTCGAGGGAAAGCCGTGGGTGGGCCTGGTGGTCGCGCTCGGTGCCGCCCTGTTCGTGACCGGCCTCATCGAGGTGGGTCGGCGGGCTCCCCGGTGGTGGCGGGGGCGGCGCCCGTGACGTACGGTCCGTCGATCCTGGCCGCCCTGGGGGCCGCCGTGAGCTTCGCCCTGGCAGCCGTGCTGCAGCAGGAATCGACGAGGTCGGTCTCGAAGGACAAGTCCCTCACCGTCGGCCTGCTGCTCGAGCTGGCCCGGCGCCCCAAGTGGCTCGCAGGCATCGGCTTCCTGCTGGCGGGCTTCGGGCTGCAGGCCCTGGCGCTCGCGTACGGGCCGGTCGCCCTCGTGCAGCCGATCGTCGTCACCGAGCTGGCGTTCGCCATCCCGCTCGGGATCTGGCGACGCCATCGGCGGTCCGGGCGGCGCGAGTGGGCGGGGATCGCAGGGGTGGTCGTCGGCATCTCCATCTTCCTCGCCGTCGCCTCGCCGACCGAGGGCAATCCCAGCC
>JAKAZC010000224.1 GCA_021826655.1 Actinomycetes bacterium
CGACCCAATCCGGTACGACCTCCTGTTCGAGCGCTTCCTCAACCCGGGCCGCATCCAGATGCCCGACATCGACATGGACTTCGACGAGCGCTACCGCGGCGACATGATCAAGTACGCGGCCGAGCGCTACGGGTCGGACCACGTCGCCCAGATCGTCACGTTCTCGACGATCAAGGCCCGGGCCGCGGTGCGTGACGCGTCGCGCGTGCTGGGTCTCCCCTACATCGTGGGTGACAAGATCGCCAAGGCCATGCCGCCGCTGCTCATGGGACGGGACACGCCGCTGGCCGCCTGCCTGGCCCGGACCGAAGGGTTCGAGGAGGGGTTCCAGCTCGCCGCCGAATTGCGGACCATGTACGAGTCCGACCCCGAGGCAAAACGGGTCATCGACGTGGCCAAGGGGCTCGAGGGCCTCCGCCGGGGCGACGGCATCCACGCCGCGGCCGTGGTGATCACCGACCTACCGCTCACCGAGTACGTCCCGATCCAGCGCAAGCCCGACTCCGCCAACCCGGACGACGCACCGATCGTCACCCAGTACGAGATGCACGGGGTGGAGGAGCTCGGCCTGCTGAAGATGGACTTCCTGGGCCTGCGCAACCTGTCCGTGATCGAGCGGGCGCTCGACCTCATCGAAACGTCGACCGGCACCCGGCCCGACGTCGATGCCATCCCGCTCGACGACGAGGCGACCTTCGCCATGCTCCGACGGGGCGACTCGATGGGGGTGTTCCAGCTCGAAGGCGGACCGATGCGCTCGCTGATGCGCTCGCTGGCTCCGACCACCTTCGACGACGTCGCCGCGCTGGTCGCCCTCTACCGACCGGGACCGATGGCGGCGAACATGCACCGCGACTACGCGGACCGCAAGAACGGTCGGCAACCCGTCACCTACGAGCACCCCGACCTCGAGGCCATCCTGACCGACACCTACGGACTGATGATCTACCAGGAGTCGGTCATGCGGGTCGCCCAGAAGTTCGCCGGGTACACGCTGTCCGAGGCCGACAACCTCCGCAAGGCCTGCGGCAAGAAGATCCGCGCCCTGATCCAGGCCGAGCGCGAGAAATTCGTGGCCGGGTGCGTCACCCAGGGCTACGGCGAGCAACTCGGCACGCAGCTCTTCGACATCATCGAACCCTTCGCCGACTACGCGTTCAACAAGTCGCACTCCTACGGCTACGGGTTCATCGCCTACCAGACCGCGTGGCTAAAGGCCCACTTCCCGGTCGAGTACCTGGCCAGCCTCCTCACCTCGGTCAAGGACAACAAGGACAAGACCGCCATCTACCTCGGCGAGTGCCGCTCACTCGGCATCGAGGTCCAGGTCCCCGACGTCAACCGCTCCCTGGCCGAATTCACGCCCGACTTCACCGCCGGCGAGGGCGCCATCGGCACGTCGGGCGACAGCGCGGGAGCCATCACGTTCGGCCTGGCCGCCGTGCGCAACGTCGGCGAGGCCCTCGTGGCCCTCATCGTCGCCGAGCGCGAGGCCGCCGGTCCATTCGCCGACTTCTACGAATTCTGCCAGAGGGTCGACCCCCAGGTGCTCAACAAGCGGACCATCGAGTCGTTGATCAAGGCCGGCGCATTCGACTCGATGGGCCACGCCCGCCAGGGTCTGTTCCTGGCGTTCGAGGAGATCGTCGACCGAACCTTGGAGCGCCGCCGCGAGCACGACGCCGGTGTGATGTCGCTCTTCGCCTCGCTGGAGGAGCCGACAGAGGGCCACGCCACCGGGTTCGCCGACACCCGGCTCCCGATCACCGACCGGGAGTTCGACAAGTCCCTGCGGCTCGCCTTCGAGAAGGAGATGCTCGGCCTCTACATCAGCGACCACCCGTTGATGGGGCTCGAGGGCGCACTCTCCCGGCTCACCGACTGCACGCTGGCCGAACTGCGCGACTACGACCCTGACGCCGTGGCCGCCACCGGCTACGACGGCGGTGGCGTCAAGGTGGTCGGCGGCGTCATCACCGAACTCCAGCGGCGGTACACCAAGAAGGGCGATCTGATGGCCACGTTCGTGCTGGAGGACCTCAACGCCTCCATTGAGGCGTTCGTGTTCCCGAAATCGATGGCCGAGTTCGGCGCCCTGCTCGACGACGACGCCATCGTGGTGGTCAAGGCCAGGCTCGACATGCGAGACGAACGCCTGAAACTGGTGGCCATGGAGGTGTCGCGCCCCGAATTGGTGGCCGACGGGCTGCGCGACCTGCGGATCTCCCTGCCTCTGGGCACGCTCACCGACCGCACCGTCGACGATCTCAAACGCCTGCTCTCCGACCACCCCGGCCACTCCCCCGTGCTCCTCCACGTGGGCGCCAAGGTGCTCCGCCTCCCCTCCGAATTCAACGTCGACTCGAGTCGCGGCCTCATGGGCGAACTGCGGGTGCTGCTCGGTCCCCACGCCATCCAGTCCTGACCGACCCTCGGGCGGACCGTGGTGGCCGACGCGCTCGGGTTCCCGACCCCGCCCTGTTGCCTCCCTGGTCAGGGCATCGCGGGGCCACCCGGGGAGGTCGGATACGACAGACCCTCCAAAATCCCGTAAAATCGTCGGACGGCTCCTGGCGTGGATGATCCGGGACGAGGCCCCAGCCCTGCGGTGGCACGTCCCGGCAGCCACGGCCTACCAGGTGCGGGGGACAGTCGCAGGGAGATAGAGGAGTACGGAACGACTTATGTCCATCCAGGTGGAGACCAAGGATTGCACGTCGATCAGCGACGCCGAACTGGCCGAGATGGCCGACCTGTGCGCCGAGCGGGAACCCCGATTCGACATCGGGTTCCTGTCGAAACAGCGGGAGGAGTGGGTGCTGGTCACCCGGGCCCGCGAGGGCGCCAAGCTCCGGGGGTACTCCTTCTCCACCCTCGAGCGGATCGGCGGCACGCCGTCCCTCCTGATCGGACTGGCGACGGTCGACCGCACGTCCCGCGCCGACACGGTGCTGCGGGCGATGATGGGCGACAAGTACCGGCGAGCCCTCCTGGCCTTCCCCGACGAGGACGTCCTGGTCGGAACCCGGCTACTCGGGCCCGACGGCTTCAAGGCCTTCGCCGGCCTGACCGACGTGGTCCCCGCCCCCGACCAGAAGGCCACCGGCGAGGAGCGGGCCTGGGGTCGACGGCTGGCCAAGCGCTTCGGCGCCGACGGCCGCATCGACGACCGGACGTTCGTGGTGGTGAGCGACGGCTGCGAGTCCGGCAGGTTCGACTTCGCCAGCCACAAGTCGGAGCCGACGGTGGAGCACTGCGCCTTCTTCGAGTCCGTGGACGTGTCCGGCGGGGGACGCCTGGTCACCTTCGGGTGGGCCATGGCCGAGGATCTCGCCGCCGGCAAGCTCGGCGGACGCTGAACCGGGGAGCGCCCGCTCCCGATTCGGGTGCGGCGCAGACCGCTCCCGCTCGGAGCGTAGGCAATAGCATGGGCCTGTGAAGGTATCGACCCGCGGGGACTATGCCAGCCGCGCCCTCCTGTCGTTGGCCCTCCACGCCGAGGGTGGCGGCGACGGCAGCCCCACCGCTGTCCGCGACATCGCGGAGCGCACCGGGCTCCCCCAGCCGTACCTGGAGCAGATCCTGCTCGCCCTGAAGGGCGCCGGACTGGTCCGGTCGAAGCGCGGCGTCGGAGGCGGCTACGTCCTCGCCCGACGGCCGGAGGAGATCACGCTCTCCCAGATCGTGTCCGCGGTGGACGGTCCCATCGTGGCGGGCGACTTCGGCCTCCCCCACGAGAACGGCGCCTGCGACCACGAGGGCCAGTGCGTCCTGCTCGCGGTGTGGGCCGACGTGGGCGAGCACATGCGGACCCATCTCGACTCCTTCAACCTGGCGGACATGGTGGCGCGGGCCCAGGGCCGGGCACCGGCCGTGCGCGACGCGGCCGTCTGACCCGCACCTCGCCGACCCCGTGACGATCCCGCCGCCGTGACCGCCCTGCGCCTGATGGTGCTCGCCGCCGGCGTCGCCGTGCTGGTCGCCGACGCCTACAGCGTCCTGACCGTGCTCATCGTGCCCCGGGCGGCCTCCAGCCGGCTCACCTACCCGATGGCGCTGACCCGGTCCGCCTTCCGGGCGGCGGCCCGCCGGTCACGCGCCTATCCCACCCAGGACCGGATCCTGGCGCTCAGCGAACCCGTCGCCCTCATCACCCTCCTGACCACCTGGCTCCTCCTGGCCGTCTTCGGGTTCAACCTGGTCAACTGGGGAATCGGCACCCAGGCGTTCTGCACGGCTTTCACGGAGGCCGGGTCGTCGGTGTTCACCCTGGGCTTCGCCCCGGCGCACACCGAGGGCTCCCGGGTCGTGACCTTCGTCGCCGCCGGGACCGGCATGGTGCTGGTGGCCCTCCAGATCGCCTACCTCCCCACGCTCTATGCGGCCTACAACCGCCGCGAGACCCTCGTGACCCTGCTCGAGAGCCGGGCGGGGTCCCCCGCATGGGGCCCGGAGCTGCTCATCCGCCACCAGCTGGTGGGCACCGTCGACAACCTCCCCAACCTGTTCGCCGAGTGGGAGCGGTGGGCGGCCGACGTCGCCGAGAGCCACTCCACCTACCCGTCGCTCCTGTACCTGCGCTCGCCGCGCTCCGGGAACTCCTGGATCGTGAGCCTCATCGCCGTGCTGGACGCCGCCGCCCTGCTCCTCGCCATCGACCCCCGCGGCGCTCCCATCGAGGCCCGCATGTGCCTCCGGATGGGATTCACCTGC
>JAKAZC010000225.1 GCA_021826655.1 Actinomycetes bacterium
AGCGAGGGGGGGGGAGTCGATGAAGCATCGCCTACGGGTGGTCGCGGCGGTCGTCGCTGGTTCCGCGCTGCTCGCCACGGCGGGGACGGCGACGGTGGCGGGGGCGAGCACGAAGTACCCGCCGATCCCGAAGGGACCGATCACGCTGGGGATCTCCACGCCGCTGAGCGGCACCGAGGCCTCCTACGGTGTCTTCACCAAGCTCGGGATCCAGACGGCACTGGCGGCGTTCGACGCCGCCCACCCGAACGGGATCGACGGGCACCAGGTGAAGATCGACCTGCGCAACGACGCCAGCGACGTGACCCAGGCGGTGCAGGTGGCCAACCAGCTGGTGGCCGACAAGGACGCCGCGGTGATCACCGTGAGCTACAACCCGGCCGCCGCCGCCCAGCAGCTGGCCGTCTTCACCAAGGCGAAGATGCCGGTGGTCGCCGACCTGACCGGCGCCCAGTACTCCGACGCCAAGACCTACCCCTACCTGTTCAGCCCCAATCCCTCGGTGCAGCAGAGCACGACCTCGGCGGCGCAGTGGATCGGCAAGATGGGCTTCCGGAAGGTCGCGATGATGAACGACGGCATCCCGGCCGACGTGACGGACCAGACCATGATCACCGCGGCGATGAAGAAGGACGCGCCGAAGGCGAAGGTGGTGGCGACGACGACGATCACCGCCGGCTCGGTCGACGACAGCGCGGCGATCACGAAGCTGAAGCAGTCCAATGCCGATCTGCTGGTGGTGAACGCCGGGGAGAGCTACGGCCCGATCTGGCAGGCCATACAGGCCTCGGGCTGGTCGCCGACCATCCTGACCTCGGCCGGAGCCTGGTACAACGGCTTCACCGCCCTGGGCCCGCTCGAGCCGAAGGCCTACGCGTACTACTGGAACTGCGCCGGCAGCGCGTCGCAGACCTTCTCGGCCGCCCAGAATTCCCTGATGTCGTCCTATGCCAGTGCGACGTCGAACCTGGTGGTGAACTACCTGACCTTCATCGCAACCGACAGCATCCCGTTGGAGCTGCTCGACTACGCGATCACCAAGAACCACTCGGTCGCCCCCGCCGCGATCCAGAGCGCGTTGGTGGGCATCCACGACCAGAGCTTCCTGGGCTTCCAGTACAACTTCTCGCCGAAGAACCACTACGGGCTGGTCGGTCCCTACCAGGCGGCGGTGTGCCACATGGGGCCGCCGTACGCAGGCGGGGTCGGCAAGGTCCCGGTGAAGGGTTGATCGCCGCCGCCGGGTAGCCGGGATCGCTTCTTCCGTCCGTCTTCGCAGACTGGGGGCACCTGCCACGACCGAGGACCAGCAGCACCAGAGCCAGCAGAACGAGGAGTTCGCCGAGCCGTCCCGGGACGAGATCCCCGGCATCACGAGGCAGCACGTGGCGGCGATGGAATCGTCCGACGCCGACGAGGTCTGGGTGATGGCGGGCATGCGCCACGTCCTCCTGCGCACGGTCGGGCGGAGGTCGGGCCGGGAGCACAAGGTCGCCCTGCCGTATTGGCGCGACACGGTCGGCAACCGGGTGGTGGTGGCGTCGTTCGCCGGGGCGCCGCAGCACCCCTCGTGGTACCTCAACCTCACCGATCGCGCCGCCAACCCGGAGTTGCTCCTCGTCGAGCAGGGGCGCCCGTTCTGGGCCGAGGCGCAGGTGCTCGACGGCACCGAGTACGAGGAGACCTGGGTGGCGATCTGTGCCGAGCGCCCGTTCTACGCGGACTACCAGGACCGGACCGACCGCCGGCTCCCCCTGGTCCGGCTCGTCGAGACCCGGCCCGCCTGAGCGTGGTCCCGGACCGGGCGCCGACGACCGTGGGAGGGGCAGCGGCCCCGAAGGCCCTCGCGGGCGAGAAGATCCTCGTCGTGGGGGCCTCGGGCCAGGTCGCGCTCCCGCTGGCCCGCTCGCTGGCCCGGGACAACGAGGTCTGGGGTGTCGCCAGGTTCGGCGATCGCGCCGCGCGGTCGGCGCTCGAGGACGCCGGCGTGCGCTGCCAGGCCGTCGACCTCGTCGCGCCGGACCTCTCCCTGGTGCCGCGCGACTTCACCTACGCGCTGAACTTCGTGATCGCCCGCTCGGGGAGCTGGCCCGAGGACCTCGACACCTCGGCGGGGTCGGTGGCCTTCCTGCAGGAGCACTGCCGGGAGGCGAGGGCGTTCCTGCACTGCTCGTCGACGTCGGTGTACGAGCCCGAGATCGGCGCGGTGTACGGCGAGGACCACCCGCTCGGCGACAACCACCGGGTGTGGGCGCGGAGCATGCCGTTCATGCAGACGTACAGCATCGGGAAGATCGCGTCGGAGGCGGTGGCCCGGTACGGTGCCCGCCGCTGGGGGCTCCCGACGATCATCGCCCGGCTGTCGGTGCCGTACGGCGACAACGGGGGCTGGCCCGCGGCCCATCTCGACATGATGGCCGCGGGAATGGAGATCGCCGTGCACCCGCACCGGCCCAACCGGTTCAACCCGATCCACGAGGACGATGTCCTCATGACCCTGCCCGGCCTCCTCGCCGCGGCGACCAGCCCGGCCACCACCGTCAATTGGGGTGGCCGGCCCTCCTCGATCGAGGAATGGTGCGGCGAGATCGCCGCCGTGACCGGCTTGCAGCCCGTGTACGTCGAAACGGACGAGACGATATCGAGCGTCTGCGTGGACATCGGGCGGATGACCGAGCTGGCCGGGGAGCCCGCGACACCGCTGGCCGACGGCATCTGCCGGATGGTGGCCGCCCGCCGCCCCGACCTGTTCCGCGCCGGTGACGATCCGACCGGCGCCGCCCCGCCCGGCGGCGGCGGCGAGGTCGGCGGGGCATGACCCTCTTCTGGACCGCGGTGGTGGCCGGCCTGGCGATCGGGTCCATATACGGGCTGGTCGGGGTCGGCTACACGGTGGCCTTCAACGCGACGCGGGTCTTCAACCTGGCCCAGGGGGACCTGGTCATGTTGGGGGTCATGGGCTCCTATCTCACGCTGGTGGTCTGGAAGCTCCCCTGGGGGATCGCCATGGTGGCGGTCCTGGCGTCCGTGGGGATGGTCAGCGCCGTCGAGGAGAAGTTCGTGGTCCGGCCGTTCCTGAGGAAGAGCGGCGCGGCCAGCTTCGGGTGGTTCATCGCGACGCTCGGGTTCAGCGCCGTGATCGAGGCCGTCGTGGCCATCCTCTTCGGCCACCGCTCCGTGGTCGCGATCCCCACCCCGTTGGGCCTGGGGGGGGTCCACGTCGGCTCGGTGCAGCTCGGTTACCGCGAGCTGCTGGTGATCGGCACCTTCGGGGCCGTCATCGTCCTGCTCGAGCTCTTCTACGCGAGGACGTGGATGGGCCAGGCGATGCGGGCCACCGCCGAGGACCGCGAGGCCGCCGGGCTGCGAGGCATCAACCCGGTGACGATCAGCCGGACCGCCTTCGTCATGGCCGGTCTGGTGGGTGCCATCGCCGGCTTCGTCATCGCGCCGATCACCTTCTCGGACCCGACCATCGGCTTGAACTTCACGCTGAAGGGGTTCCTCGCGCTGGCCATCGGCGGCTTCGGCAGCATCCGGGGCGCCGTGGTCGGCGGGCTGACCCTGGGCGTCGGCGAGCAGCTGTTCGACGCCTACGTGAACTCCAATTACGAGGTCCTCGTCGGTCTCGTGCTCGTGCTCGCCGTCCTCGCCCTGCGGCCGGAGGGGCTGTTCCGCTCCACGGTGGCGCGGACGGTCTGAGGAGGCGCCGTGCTGCTGTGCCGGACCAGGTCCGGGCGCCTGCTGACCGTCGTCCTGTGGCTGGCCGTCGGCGTGCTCTTCCCGCTGGTCTGGGGGACCGGGGTGGAGCGCCTCGGCGAGCTCGACTACATCCTCTCCCTCGTGATGATGGGCATCGGCCTGAACATCGTCCTCGGCTATGCGGGCCAGTCCTTCCTCGGCCCGAGCGCGCTCTTCGCGGTCGGCGCGTACACCGCGGCCCTCGCGGCGACGCACTTCACCGTGATGCAGAACCTCTGGCTCATGTGCCTGGCGTCCGTGGCCGCCGCCGTGGTGCTGGCCGCCCTCATCGCCGCGCTGACGCTGCGGGTCGGTGGCTTCTATCTCGGGATGGTGAGCCTGTTCGTGGCCCTGGCCGTGCCCGTGGTGGCCGGCCAGTGGGCGTACGCCGGGGGGCAGAGCGGCCTCTCGCTCCTGACGGTCATCAGCTTCGTGCAGAAGCCCAGCGGGTTCGCCCTGTACGTCGTCGGGGTGGGCGTGGTGGCGGTCCTCGCCGGCTACTGCTGGGTGATCCGCTACTCGCGCCTCGGGCGCCGGTTCGGTTCCATCATGGCCAGCGAGGACATGGCCCAGTCCCTCGGGGTGTCGCCCTATTGGACGAAGCTCTGGTCGTTCCTGCTGGCCGCCGTCCCCATCGGGCTCGCCGGCGGCTTCTACGTGTTCAGCCAGCAGTTCATCAGCCCCGACAGCGTCTCGGTCCAGACCTCCATCTACGTGATCGCCGGTGTGGTCGTGGGCGGGGCCGGCACGATCCTCGGGCCGATCGTGGGGGTGGCGGCCATCGGCATCGCCATCGAGCTGCTCAACAGCTTCAACCAGTACGAGGGGCTCGTGTACGGCGTGGTGCTGATCGTGGTGGCCGTCGTCATGCCGACCGGGATCCTCGGCGTCTACCGTGACGTGCTCGCCCGCCTGCGCCCGAGCGCCTTGGCGCCCCCCCGTGTCACACGGGGGGG
>JAKAZC010000226.1 GCA_021826655.1 Actinomycetes bacterium
TCCTCCTTGGCGGCCCCGGCCGGCGCCACCACCGTGGCCGCGACCACCTCCACCCCCTACGCGGTCGGATCGTCCGGCAACGGTGCGGCCGGCACCACCGCGAGCACCGTCTCCGGCGCCCAGCCGGGCACCGTCCAGCAGACCCCCGCCGCGGTGTCGGCGGTGCCGTCCCCGACCGCCGCCGCAGCAGCCACCTCACCGGCCAACGAGACCGGGATCTACTACACCGAGCTCCCGTCCTCCTTCATCGCCCCCGGCCAGGCGCTGTTCGCCGCCAACTGCTCGAGCTGCCACGGCGCCGAGGCCAACGGCAAGATCGGCGTCGCCCCCAACCTGCAGGGCCTGGGGGCCGGTACGGTCGACTTCTGGGTGTCCACCGGCCGCATGCCGCTGGCCAACCTCAGCGTGCAGGCCATCCGCAAGCCTCCCCGGTTCAACCGGATCCAGACCCTCGAGATCGCCGCCTGGGTGCAGTCGCTGACCCCGGGACAGGGAACGCAGGTCCCGGTCGTGCACACCGCGACGGCCGACCTCGAGGCCGGGAACACCCTGTTCACCCTCAACTGCGCCGCCTGCCACACCATCTCGGGCGCCGGCGACGCACTGGCCGAGGGCGCGTACGCTCCGAGCCTCCACCTGGCCACGCCGACCCAGGTGGTCGAGGCCATCCGCTCGGGCCCGGGCAACATGCCCCGCTTCGGCCCGGGCAACATCACCGACACCGAAGCGCGCGACATCGCCGCCTACGTGACCGGCGTGCTCCAGCACCCGAACAACGCCGGCGGGGCGGGCCTGGGTGGCATCGGCCCGGTCGGCGAGGGCTTCGTGGGACTCCTGATCGGCGTCGGCATCCTCATGTTGGTGTGTTTCTGGATCGGAGATCGAGCGTGAGCAACGAGACCCCCCGCCTCGAGGGCGCCCTGCCGCCGGCGACCCTGGACGACCCGCACCTGTTGCCGGCGGTCAAGAACCCCAAGCGCATGGAGGCACTGGCCGCACTGGCCATGCTGGTCGGGATCGCCGGGTTCGTCGCCTTCATCGTCTCCTACTGGGTGAACGCCTCCAACCAATGGGAGGCACTCACCCTCGGCATCGGCATGCTCGGCCTGGGGGTCGGGGTCATCGCCTGGGGTAAGTACCTCATGCCCCAGGGGCCCTTCGTCGAGGAGCGCCACGACTTCCACTCCACCGATGACGAGCGCGCCGCATTCAACGCCGCCATCACCGGCCGCGGCGGACTCGAGGTCAAGCGGCGCAAGCTCCTGCTCGGGGTCTTCGCCCTGGGCGGCGGTGTCATGACCCTGGCCCTGCTCGTCCCCGGCATCCGCTCGCTCGGCCCGAAGCCGGCCAAGTCCGAGGACAACCTGGGATCGACGGAGACCTCGCTGTTCACCACCAACTGGAAGAAGGGCGCCAAGCTGGTCACCGTGGGCGGCCGACCGGTCATGGTCGACGACCTCGAGGTCGGTGGCGTGCTGACGGTCTTTCCGCAGGGCTTCGAGGGCACGTCCCCCGACCAGGTGATCCTGATCCGGCTGGCCCAGCTCGGCCCGAACGACCCGCCGTACCCGATCGCCCCACCGGGCCGGACCGACTGGGGCGTCCAGGGCTACGTGGCCTACTCGAAGCTGTGCACGCACCTCGGCTGCCCGGTGGGGCTCTACCAGGAGCTCACCCAGCAGCTGGTGTGCCCGTGCCACCAGTCGATCTTCAACGTCAACGCGGGGGCCATCCCGGAGTTCGGCCCCGCCCCCCGCCCGCTGCCCCAGCTGCCCATCACCGTGGACTCGACCGGGCAGATGCGGGCGAACGGCGGCTTCGACCAGGCCGTCGGCCCCGGATTCTGGGAGCGCCCGTGATCGACAAGTCCCTCAATTGGCTGGACGACCGCCTGGGGGTGGCCAAGGGTGGCCGCACGTTCCTCGACAAGATCTTCCCCGACCACTGGTCGTTCATGCTCGGCGAGATCGCCCTCTACTCCTTCGTGGTCCTCCTGGGCACCGGGGTGTTCCTCACCCTCTACTACGTGCCCTCCGCCCACGAGATCGTCTACCACGGCAGCTACGTGCCGTTGCGCGGCCAGCGCGTGTCCGAGGCCTACGCCTCGACGGTGGGACTGTCGTTCGACGTCCGGTCGGGGCTGCTGATGCGCCAGGCCCACCACTGGGCCGCCGACATCTTCCTCGGCGCCATCGCCGTGCACATGGCCCGGGTGTTCTTTACCGGCGCGTTCCGCAAGCCCCGTGAGTTCAACTGGATCGTCGGCGTCTCCATGCTGATCCTGGGCATCGTGAACGGCTTCCTCGGCTACTCGCTCCCCGACGACCTGGTGTCCGGCACCGGCATCCGGATCGCCTACTCGATCATCGAGTCGATCCCACTGGTCGGCAGCTACCTGGGCTTCTTCCTGTTCGGGGGCAACTATCCGGGCAGCGGGGTGATCATCCCGCGCTTCTTCATCATCCACGTGCTCATCGTGCCCGCCATCCTGGTGGGGCTGCTGGCCGCCCACCTCGGGCTCCTGGTCAAGCAGAAGCACACCCAGTTCGCGGGGAGGGGCAAGACCGAGCACAACGTGGTCGGGTCCCCGATGTTCCCGACCTTCATGGCCAAGACGACCGGCTTCCTGTTCGTGTCGTCGGCCGTCATCTTCCTGCTGGGCGGATTCGCCCAGATCAACCCGATCTGGCAGTTCGGCCAGTACGAGCCCTACCAGATCTCCTACGCGGTGCAGCCGGACTGGTACATGGGCTGGCTCGACGGCGCACTGCGCATCATGCCGAGCTGGGAGTGGGTCGGGTGGGGTCACACCATCCCGCTGGAGGTGTTCCTGCCCGCCGTCGTCTTCCCGGGCCTGATCTTCAACATCCTGCTCGTCTGGCAGTTCATCGAGTCGGCGTGGACGAAGGACCGCGAGTACCACAACCTGCTGGACCGGCCGCGGGACCGTCCCAAGCGGACGGCTGCGGGCGCGGCGATGCTGACGCTGCTCTTCGCGGTCTTCCTCGCCTCGTCGACCGACGTGATGGCCAACTTCTTCCAGTTGCCGCTCATCGACGTCCTGTGGTTCTTCCGGTTCTTCGTGCCGCTGGCACCGATCGTCGCCTACTTCCTCACCTTCAAGATCTGCCAGGAGATGCGGGCCGCCGAGGGCATCGGCACGCGCAAGCGGGCCCTCGTCGTCGAGCGGTCCACGACGGGCGAGTACACGACGACGGCGTCCCCGGCGCGGCCGGGCGACGGCCACGAGGAGCTCGAGGCGATTCCGGTGCCGACATTCATCGACACCACCGACCCCGAGCTGGCCACGGCGGCCGGCGTCCGCCGCGTCATCCGCTAGGCGGCAGCTCCCGCTCCCGGGTACGTTCCTGCGCAGGCGCAGGCCCGGGTGGTCCCCAACGCCACCACGGGCGATCCCCTCGATGCCGTGGGCGTCGTCGTAGGGCATGGCCCGATGGCATGGCCCGGTGCGCACCGGTGGTCGGGCCCCGGAGGGACGGGCCACCGGTGCGTTGACGGTCCGGGGCAGGCATGCCACGATGCGCCGGAGCCCCCACCCAACGATCGGAGCCCCATGTCCCGCCTCGAAGGCCGCCGTACCGTCATCACCGGAGCAGCGAGTGGAATCGGCGCGGCGACCGCCCGCCTGTTCGTGGCCGAGGGCGCCTCGGTGGTGCTGGCCGACCTCGAGGTCGAACGCGGGGAGAAGCTCGCCGCCGAGCTCGGCGACCGGACCCGCTTCGTGGCGGTCGACGTGGCCGAGGAGGGCGCCATCGAGCGTGCCGTCGAGGCGAGCATCGACACGTTCGGCGGCCTGGACGCGATCTTCAACAATGCCGGAAACCCCGGCTCGCTCGGCCGGATCGAGGACATCGACATGGCGCTGTTCGACCGCACGGTGGCCATCCACCTGCGTGGGGTGTTCCTGGGGATCCGGGCCGCCGCCCGGGTGATGCGGCCTCAGGGCCACGGCAGCATCATCAACACCGCCAGCGTGGCCGGTCTGCGGGCCAACTACGGGGGCCACGACTACAGCGCGGCGAAGGCGGCCATCGCCCACCTGACCAAGACGGCGGCCAACGAGCTGGGTGAGGACAACGTCCGGGTCAACGCCATCTGCCCCGGCGGGGTCGCCACCTCCATCTTCGGTCGGGGGGCGGGACTCGATGCCGACGACGCCGAATCCACCATCGGGGTGATGGAGGCCGTCCTGTCCGACGTCGCCCCGATGAAGCGCTCGGGCCAGCCGATCGACATCGCCGAGTGCGCGCTCTGGCTGGCCAGCGACGCCTCGAGCTTCGTGAACGGCCAGGCCATCGCTGTGGACGGTGGGCTGGTGACCGGGCCGACCTACCGCTCGTCCCGGGCCCGCACCGAGTCGATGGTGGGCGCCCTGGTCGAGGTGGCCGAGCAGGCCAGGTAGCCGGGCCGGGGCCCAGGCTCAGACGGTACCGCCCCGGCGACTCTCGACGACGCCTCCGATCACGGCCGACAGGCCGAGTGCGGCGGCGATCGGGGCCAGCCACAGCCCGAAGATGAAGGTCAGCGTGGCGAAGAACGCAGCCATGCCGAGCAGGAACGGCCAGATGCTCGACCCCGGGAACGAGTCGATGACCCCGGCGCCGTCGGCCACCGTGGCCTCGGGCTCGTCGCCCTCGAGGGGCTTCATCCGGGA
>JAKAZC010000227.1 GCA_021826655.1 Actinomycetes bacterium
ATGTCGGCCTCGATGGTGACACCGAGGTGATTGGCCTGGCCGGTGAGGTCGGCCGCCACGTGGTAGTCGGCCTCGGCCTGATTGAACGACGCATTGTGCAGATAGCATCACAGGACGGTGAACATTCCGAGCCGGTGGGCCTCGGCGAACGCCCGCGCCACCTCCACGATCTGCCGGTCGGCGCCCTCCGAACCGAAGTAGATGGTCGCCCCGACGCCCACGGCCCCGAGGTCGGCTGCCTGCCGCACGCCGGCGAAGAGCACCTGGTCGTACGTGTTCGGATAGTGCAGGAAGTCGTTGTGGTTCAGCTTCACGATGAACGGGATCCGGTGCACGTAGCGGCGGGCCACGATGCCGAGCCCGCCGAGCGTGGTGGCGATGGCGTTGCAGTCCGCCGCAATGGCCAGGTCGCACAGGCGGGCCGGGTCGAAGTACGCCGGGAACTTGGCGAAGCTGGCGGCTGCCGAGTGCTCGATCCCCTGGTCGACCGGGAGGATCGACACGTACCCGGTACCGGCCAGTCGGCCGGTGTTGTACAGGGCGCCGAGGTTGCGCAACACGGTGGGTGACCGGTCGGAGTCGCGGAACACGTCCTCGATGACGGTCGGTCCCGGAAGGGTCAGCAGGTCGGACGGGAAGGCGGTGGCGACGTGTCCCAGCAGGGATCCCGCTTCGTCGCCCAGGAGTTGTTCGAGGCTCATGGGCGCAGAGCCTAACGGGCACCACGGGTACGGTTCGGGGTGCGGCGCACCCTGGTGGGCGGTCCGAGCGATCCGAGCCGGTCGGCCACGTCGTAGGCGTCAGGGTCGGAGGCCTGGACCCGCAGGAACAGTTCACGTGCCCGGGCCAGGTCGCCGGACCGCTCGGTCAGGTCGGCCAGCACGTACCACTGACGTACGTGGCGCTCGGCCGGGTTCCGCACCAGGCGGCCGGCACCCGCCTCGACCAGCAGCGACACGGCACCCCCGAGGTCGCCGAGATCGGCACGGGTCCCGGCCAGGACGAGTCGACCTTCGGTGAGGACCTCGGGGTCCGGCGAACCCTTGCGCAATTCCTCGAACAGCGCCTCCACCCGCTTCGGCCGACCGAGGGCCCGTTGGCAGTCCATCCGCACCGGATGCTGGTCGACGGAGCCGGTCAAGGTGGCGAACAGCTCGAGATGGGGCAGTGCGGCCTTCCAGTTCCCCTGGTGGTACTGGGCCAGGCCGAGCAGCTCGCGGGCCGAGGGGGCGTTGGGCACCGCGTCGACCACCGTGCGCAGGATGCGGGCCGCGTCGCGGTAGCGATCACGTTCGTAGGCGCCGATGCCTGCGGCCATCCGCTCGCTGATCCGGGTGCGCAGGAAGTTCCAGTCGGGACCGGCTGCGGTCGCCAGCTCCTGGGCGATGTCCGCCGGCAGTTCGTCGGGCTCCCGGACCGGCCGGTGCGCGGGTGCGGTGGGCACGGTCGGACGGGAACCCTTCCGGTCGTCGACCCGCACGAACTCCTCGGGGACGAACTCGTCCGTCCTCGTGCGGGCCCGACGCCGTCCCTCGGGCGTGTCCGCGTCGGGACCGTGGTCCACGCCGTCACGGACCTGGGACGCCCCACGACGAGCGACGCTCCCCCAACCCTTGCGCACCACCTGCCCGCGGCCGGCGCCGTCGTCGGCACGGCCGGACGGGCGCCCCTGCTGATGATCGCCGCCCCCGCCGGAGGCACCACGGCGGGCGGGCGGGCGGGCCGGGCGGGATGCACCTCCCCCTTCGCCGCGCGTGCCGGCGAACCCCGTGGAGTTCCCGTCGCGTCGCGGCGGCCACCCGCTCGAGGTGCCCGAACCCGAGCCACCGCGGGTGCCGGCACCGGCCCTGCCCCCGGTACCCGATCGACGGCCGGAACCGGCACGGGACGCATCGCCGGCCGCACCCCGTCCAGAGCCCGAGGCGGTGCCCGAGCCGGTGCCCGGGCCGGCGGGGCGACCGGTGCCTCCGCCGGTCCTGCCGGCGCCCGGGCCGGCGGGGCGACTGCCTGGACGTCCCCCCGTCGAGCCGCCTCCGGGCGTGCGCGGGCGCGGCGGACCAGAGGGGGTGCTGGAGGACATCTCCCCATCCTACCTGGCGGCACGAGACTCGAGCGGCCCACCGGGAGCCGGGTCGGCCCGCGGTCGGCCCACCGGCCGTCGCCCGGGGTGCGTCCCCATCCCCTACCCTGGTCCCCCCGGGGACGCACACGGAACGCACCCCGGGGACTCCCCCGTTCGTCATGACCCCGACCCGCCACGCCGCCGCCACCAACCGCCACGCCCCGGACCCGGCCCGGGGCCGCCGGGGAGGTCGCGCTCGGTCGGCGGTGGGGACGGCGGTACTGGCGGTGGTCGCCACCGTCGGCGGGTGCGCCCTCGCCGGGTGCTCGACGGTCGCCGTGCGGCACGCCGCATCTGCGCCCCCGGCCGGTTCCGCCGTGGGTGCCTCGGCCTACGGCCCGGGTGCTACCGGCGGGTCCATGACCGCCACCCGGGACGCCCAGGCCGCAACGGTGGCGTTCGGGGTCCAGGTCGACGCCGCCACCGCCGGCTTCGTCGCCGCCGTCGGTGCGCTGCAGGTCGACACCGCGTCGGGCGCGACCGCGGCGGCCCGGAGCGACGAGCTCGCGGCACAGGCCGACTACGACACCTTCCGCGCGGTGGAGTCCTCCAACGCGGTCAACGGCTCGACGCTGGACGAGCTCTCCACCGACGTCGGCCCGCTCGAGTCGTTCGGCGGACTCCACGCCGTCGAACGCGATCTGTGGAGCGCCGGCCCCCTGGCACGCGACGTGGCCGCACTCGCCGGCCAGGCACCCGTCGCCCAGTTCCTGCTCGGGCGGGAGCGTCTGGGACCCGAAGCCATCGGCCTGGTGGCGGTCGACCAGCTGACCTGGGTCGTCGACACCGCCCTGCCGGTGAGCCAGGAGCAGTACGCCCACCTCGGGCTGGTCGATGTAGCCGCCACCGAGCAGGCCGCCCACCGGACCTTCTCCGACGTCGAACCGTTGGCCGCAGTCGTCGACCCGTCACTGTCGACGACCGTCGCAGCCCAGTTCACCGTGCTGGACTCAGAGGTCGCGGCACTCGGCGACCCGACGACCGTGCCCGACACGACGGTCCCGCCCGCTGCCCGGCTGGCACTCTCCCAGCAGCTCGACGCCACCGCCGGCACACTCGCCCGACTGACGGCGACCCTCTCCCCGTACGGCACCCGCGGGGCACCGTCGTGACCGGCGGGAGGGGACCCTCGTTCAGTCGCCGTCAGCTTCTCGCCGGATCGGGGCTCGCCACGGCCGCCGCCGTCGCTTCCGTCGCCGCCGTCGCTTCCGGGACGACGGACGCTGCGGCGACCGGGCCCGAAGGTGGGATCGAGCCGTTCCACGGCGCCCACCAGGGCGGGATCGCCACGGCCGAGCAGGCCTGCCTGGTGTTCGCCGCGTACGACGTGACCGCCACCGGCCCGGCCGGCCTGGCGGCGCTGCTCGCCACCTGGACGACGGCAGCCGAGCGCATGACCCAGGGGCGGTCGGTCCGGGGCCCGACCGGTCTGTTCTCCCCACCCGCCGACACCGGCGAGGCCGTCGACCTGCCACCGTCGCGCCTGACCCTGACCCTCGGATTCGGTCCGACCCTCTTCGACGGCCGGTTCGGACTCGGCCCGCACCGGCCGGAGGCGCTGATCGACCTCCCCGCGTTCGCCGGCGACAGGCTCGACCCGGCGCGTTCGGGCGGTGACCTCTGCATCCAGGCCTGCGCCGACGATGCCCAGGTGGCGTTCCACGCCATCCACAACCTGACCCGCCTGGCCCTCGGGTCGGCAACGCTCCGCTACGTGCAGGACGCCTTCGGGCGGACGGCATCGGCCGGCGGCGCCGCAGCCACCCCACGGAACCTCCTCGGGTTCAAGGACGGGACCGACAACCTCGTGCCCGCACGTGCGCAATCGATGGATACCTTCGTATGGGCCGACGACGCCGACCAGGCCTGGATGCGGGGCGGTTCGTACCTGGTTGCCCGGAGGATCCGCATCCACCTCGAGGCGTGGGACCGCAGCACCCTGGATGATCAGCAACGGACCATCGGACGGGAGAAGTCCACCGGTGCACCGCTCGGCGCGGCCCGCGAACACGACCCGGTCGACCTGCACGCGCTCGACTCGTTCGGCAACCCGCTCATCCCGGACGGTGCCCACATCCGGGTGGCCTCACCGTCCACCAACCACGGGGCCGCCATCCTGCGCCGGGGCTACAGCTTCGTCGACGGCGTGGACCCCACCACCGGCGAACTCGACGCCGGACTCTTCTTCGTCTGCTTCCAGAAGCGACCGGCCGACCAGTTCGTCCCGATCCAACGTCGCCTCGCCGGCCAGGACGCACTCGGCGCCTATGTGGTCCACACCGGGAGTGGCATCTTCGCCTGCCCGCCGGGAACGTCCCCCGGTCAGTCGTGGGGCCACGGCCTGCTCTGACCCGCCGCGGCCGGCGACCCACCGGCTCCCGGTCTCGGCAGCACGCCCGCGAAGAAGCCCCCCGCAGAGCGGGGGGCTTCTTCGGAGAGATCCCGGCGGCGTCCTACTCTCCCAGGGGGCTACCCCCCAAGTACCATCGGCGCTGGCGGGCTTAACTGCCGTGTTC
>JAKAZC010000228.1 GCA_021826655.1 Actinomycetes bacterium
GGTGCCGTGCCGGGCGGCGACCTGGTCGGACTGCACGGCGCAGCGGCGGCCAGAGGCGGCGTGCCCGCACTGCTCGGCAGCCCGATGCCGGTGTACGCCATCACCCGGGCGGGGGTCGTCGGACGCGTCTACCCGGGGACCGGCTTCGTTCCCCGGGCCGGCACCGCCCCCCCGGGTGGGGCCGCGGGCGTGACCCTGCCCGAACTGACGGGGACCCTCACGCCGGCCGCCACGGCCCGGATCTCCTCGCTCGGGTTGGCTGCCGACGTGGTGAATGCACACTGCGGCGGGACGGCCCCCGCTGAGATCGGGCAGATGTCCCCCCCGGCGGGCTCCATCGTGCCGTCGGGGAGCCTCGTCACCCTGACGAACTGCACCTGAGGGCCCGCCCTGGCGGCGTCCGCCCGATCCGGGGGCCCTCCCGATACGGCTGCCCTTCCGGGTCGTGACCGACCCTCGCGTCCGACGCTCGTCGGCCCGCCGCCGCCGGCCGTCCTCGGATAGCCTCTGGCCAAGGGGACCCGCTTCCGAGCGGTTCCGGGCTGCAGGAAGGGGAGAGCCGGTGGCCGACGAGTCGCAGATGCAGCGGGTGGCGGACGAGCTCGAGATCAGGAACCTGGTGGCGACGCTGGCCCACATGGCGGACCGGGCCAGCGAGCCCGACATCCCGGGGTACGGCTGGCTCTTCACCGAGGACGCCCACTGGGGGTTCCCGGGCACGATCCACGTGGGGCGCGAGAGCATCCTGGCGGGAGCGAAGGAGCGCCGGGCCAGCGGGGCCCTGGGGCCCGGGACCGGGACCCGCCACGTCGTCACCACCCACCGGGTGTCGGTCGACGGCGACACGGCGGACGGCGAGGCGTGCTTCATGCTGGTGGCGGACACCACGACCGATCCGAGGATCGAGGTGGTCGGCCACTACGTCGACCGCTACCACCGGACGCCCGAAGGCTGGAAGCTGGCCCGCCGCGACATCACGTTCGGCTGACCCTGCACGGGGCGGAGCGGGTGGTGGCAACGATAGGCACGTTGAACGGGAGGGTCGCGGTGGTGGCGGGCGCCACCCGGGGTATCGGAAAGGGCGTCGCGCTCGAGCTGGCTGCCGCCGGTGCCCACGTGGTCGTGGCCGGCCGGACGCTCGAGCCCGGCGAGGGGCGGACCGGTTCGCTCGGCGAGACGGTGGCGGCCATCACCGGCACCGGGGGCTCGGCGTCGCCGTACCGGTGTGACTTCCTCGACGACGAGAACGTCGCGGCGCTCTTCGCCGCCGTCGCGGCCGAGCACGGCCGGCTGGACGTGCTGGTCAACAGCGTCTTCGATGCTCGCCGGTTCAGCAGCTCCATCGGTCGCCGGTTCTGGGAGCTTCCCGTGGACGTGTGGCGCGAAGTGGTCGACGTGGGCACCCGGACGGCCTACTCGGCGGCGACCTTCGCCGCTCCGCTGCTGATCCGGTCGGGTGGCGGGTTGATCGCGAACATCTCGGGACGGGGCGCGGAACGGTACCGCTACAACGTCGCGTACGGCGTCGGCAAGGCGGCCCTCGACAAGATGACCCGCGACATGGCCGAGGATCTCGCGGACCTGCAGGTGGCCGTCGTCTCGCTGTGGCCCAACGTGACCCGCACCGAGAACGTCGACGCGTCGACCGCTGCCAACGCGGCCGCAGCCGCCGCGTACGGCGACCTCGACCTCATGGAGACGCCTCGGTACTCGGGCCGGGCCGTGGTGGCGCTGGCCTCCGACCCGAAGGTGATGGCGCGTTCCGGCCACCGGTTCTGGGTGGCCGAGCTGGGCGCCGAGTACGGGTTCACCGACGAGCACGGACGGGAGCACCCGCTGCCCCAGTAGCGGCTCCCCGGTCGCGCCCTCAGTCCACCCTGTGGAGTGTGTTGTGGTCGGTGTGGGCGAACGGCTCGGCGAACTCGTCCATCCGCAGCATGGTGGTCTCGTCGTACGACCAGGTGTCCTGTCCCACGACGATGGTCGCCTCGTAGCTCAACGTGCTCGCGCTCTTCGCGAGGTACCGGTTCTCGCCGATGTTGTACCGGGGGTCACCACGGCCTGCCCTCAGAGTGAACTCGGTCGCGGTGGCTGCCGCCGTCCCCCCGGCGAGCACCGTGACGCCTCGGGGCACGACGAAACCTCGTAGGACCTCGCCGGTCGCCGCGTCCCACAACCAGTAGCCGACCTCGGTGTGGAACGGGTTCTCCTCGCTGCCACGCCACATCGCGGACTTGTAGTCGAGCCCGTACAGGTGCTGGCTCCCGTTGTCGACCGGCCCGAAGGGCTTCAGCGTGCACTTCTCGAGATAGGGGGTGCCGAGCACCTTTCCCTGTGAGTGCGAGTACGAGGAGTCGAGGCCCCCCTCGCCCTCCCACTCCCCGGCCAGTGCCCCGAGGGGGCCCCATTCAGCGGCCACGCAATGCTCCCTTCCTCCGCGGTTGCAGCAGCATCTCGGTTCGCCGCCAGCATAATTGGATCACCGGGGGCGGGAACGCCGCCCGAACCGCCGTCACCCGCCGCGTGGCCGGCGGATGGCGGGCAACCTCGTGCTTCCCCGATAACGCCGGAGCGCGATGACCGTCCACACGGCCTCGACGACACCGAACGGCCACGCGCCCGACAGGAACCCGTAACCGCTCGACAGGGCGCACCCGAGGGCGAAGGCGGCGACGAAGCCCCGGTTTCGCCCCTCCAGCGCGTACATGGCCATCATGAACGTGAGGGCGACGATCCCGTAGATCGTGACGGCCATGGGGCCAAGCTAACCCACGACCTCACCCTTCCGATCCCGGGACCACCCCGTCAGCAGGGTGCCATGTCGGCCTCGGCCTCCAGCCCGTGGTGCCGTCCGACGGAGACCTGGCCCCACCGAAGGGACGCACCCGACTCGAGCGCCCAACGATGGCAGAGGGACAGCGCCGTCGCCCCCGAGGTGGCGATCTGCACGTCGTCGACGTCGATGACCACGTCGCGGACGCCTTCCATGAAGAGATCGTGCACCAGGGACAGGAGGGGAGCGCTCGTGCTGTGGTCGAGGGTGCCCACCAGCCGGACGAGCACGGGGGAGCGCCCTTCCTCTATCCACATCTCGAGCGTGGGGTCCATCTTGTCGTCGGTCACGAAGATCACGGTCAGCTCTTTCGTTTCGTTGCGTCTCGTTCTGGGGAGTCGGGAGCCCGCCAGGCGGGGAAGCCCTTGCCGATCGCCGTGGCGGCCGCCGGCCGGAAGGCCGGATCAGCCCGCCGTGACCGGGATCTTCTTGGGGGCCTGCTCGACCTGGGCCTTGGGCAACGCGACGCGGATCTCCAGGATCCCGTGGTTGTAGCTGGCCTTCACGTCGGACTCCCCCACGCCCTCGGGCAACGGAAGGTCCCGGCTGAACGAGCCGTACCGCAGCTCTTGCCGGTAATAGTCCTTGCCCTCCTCCTTCTCTTCCTGGCGGCGCTCGGCAGCGATGTGCAACAGCCCGTCCGATACCGTGACCTCGATGCCCTTCTTCGGGTCCATGCCCGCCATCTCGGCGCGGATCACGAGGGCGTTGTCCTCGCGGTACTCGTCGACATGCACCAGATCGCCGCTACCCGGCCACCGGACGAGTGCCGGCAGGTCCTCGAAGAACCGCTCGAACGGCTCGAACCGGATCGACGCTCGGTCTCGCTTCGCAATAGCCATGATCGCTCCCTTCCTCCCACCCCATCTTCACTGCGGTACCGGGCTCGCTGTAGGGCCGTTGGTCACATCCCGGCGGCTCGAGTCGCGACGTGGCGACGGCCACCCACCTGTTCGCATATCCGTATATCCGTATCCGTAGGTCCGCACGCCTGCCCCCACGTCCGAGGGCCCGAACGACCGGCGATCGTTTCGGTCCGGAACCGAATCGAGCGTTTCCGTCGTATTCACCGGCTCCCACCTCCGTCGACCAGGGGGAACGCTCCACAGCGGGTCCTCGGCGAATGTGCCGCCCCCCCCCCGATGGGGTTGCCGGTGCGGGTGCAGGCGGGTAGGTTCGCGATCACCGTTCCGCTACTGGAGCTTTACAGAACGAACGGAGGGCAGAAGTGCGGTTAGCGCCACTCCTCGGAGTGGGTGTCGGCTTGCGAACCCACGCCGCCAGTTGCGGGTCGGCCCGCAGGTTGTCCGGGACGTAGTCGACGTGTCCTACGGCTCGATCGAGGATCCGGTCAAGCTCCGCCGGGTCTTCGAGGCGACGCTGCTGCTCGAGGCGCACCTCGAGCTCCCGGCGCTGCTCCGCCACGTCGTCGAGGAGGCCTGCTCGATGACCGGCGCCCGCTACGGGGCGCTCGGGGTGCTCGACCAGGACGGCACCGGGCTCGCCGAGTTCGTCACGGTGGGGCTCGACCCGGCCACCGAGGCGGCGATCGGGGCCCGCCCGACCGGCAAGGGGGTGCTCGGGCTGCTCATCAGCGACCCCCGGGCGCTGCGCCTGGCCGACCTCGGCGCGCACCCCGACAGCTATGGTTTCCCCCCGGGCCACCCGCCGATGTCCTCGTTCCTCGGGGTGCCGATCAAGTCCCACGGCGAGGTGTACGGCAACCTCTACCTGACCGACAAGGTGGGCTGGTCCGAGTTCACCCGCGACGACCAGTCCCTGGTCGAAGCGCTCGCCCTAGCG
>JAKAZC010000229.1 GCA_021826655.1 Actinomycetes bacterium
CCCCGTCTAGTGTCCGGCGCCCGGCCGGCGACCCGTGGCCGGCCCCGTCAACCTTTCCGGATCGCCAATTTCTGCATGCGGTGCGTACTACGGTGTGTGGTCGTCCGATGCCAGAACCCACCTGTGCCAGACCAACCAGACCCATCGGAGCCGTCGGCCCTGCAGCGCCCGGCAGCCCATTCCTGTGCCTCGCCGGCGGGCGTGGCCGTGCACTGCTCAAGGAGTCATCCGTTGATCCACCGCCACGCAGCTGAGCGTCTCGAGCCGGCTCCGGCTCGTCACGGCGGACCCGGTCCCATCCGGGGCATGCTGCGCGCTGGCTGGCGGGCCCTGGCCGGGGCGGCGCTGATGGTTGCGTCGATCTCCGCCGTCGTTGTCGTGCCGGCGTCGACCGCGGGCGCGGCATCGAACGGCGAGTGGTCCATGGCCCCCTACTCCGCTCCCGGCACGGCACTGCCCCGTGCCTTCTTCGACTTCACCCTCCACCCGGGTCAGAGCATCACCGACAAGGCGGAGCTTTCCAACTACACGAACAACACGCTGAGCTTCCGCGTCTACTCCAGCGACGGCGTGAACGTGAAGGTCGGTGGCGCCTTCGGCCTGCTGCTGCCATCCAACAAGATGAAGTTCATCGGCGCGTGGGCTACGTCGAGCGTCACGTACTATTCGGTCCAGCCCCACAAGGCGATCGTGTTCCCCTTCACCCTCACCGTCCCGTCGACTGCGGCGCCGGGCGACTACGCCGGCGGCATTGTCGCCCTTGACCAGCAGCCGACCGTGTCGAAGGACGGGCCGATCAACATCAAGATCCAGCGGGCCGTGGGTGCCCGCATCTACGTGCACGTGGTCGGGGCGACCCATCCCGGCATCGCCATCACCGGGATCAGCACCTCGGCACATCGGACGGGTTTGGCGGGTGCATTGTGGGGCAAGGGAACCGGCACGGTCACCGTGCGCATCGAGAACACGGGCAACTCCATCTTCCAGCGGGTGACCACGTCGCTGTCGGTCACGGGAATGCTCGGCGGCCACGTGGGCAGCTTCAAGCCGAACGTGATCGAGGACCTGCTGCCAGGATCGAGCGTCGAGGTCCAGATCCCGTGGACGGACATCCCGCACCTCGACGCGTACCACCTCCATGTCTCGGTCACGACCTCGGGCGGCACACCGCCCCAGCCGTCGGCCACGGCCAGCGCCCTCTACTGGGACGTGCCGATCCTCCCGTTCGTCATCGTCGTTCTCCTCATCATCTCGCCGTTCGCCTGGCGCTATTGGAGGCGGTTCCGGGAGCGCCCCCGTGAGGGTGAGCCGGGGGCGGGTGGCCAGCCGGGCGCCGCCGGTCAGGGAGGTCCGGGCAACGGTGCCGGAGCCATGGCCGGGGCTGGATCTGCAGCTGGCGTGCCGTCCGGGCCGAGGTCGGTACCGACCATCATGCCGTCGGGGGGCCAACGCGGGGGATCAGCGTGACGGGAGGGTCCCGATGGGCCGCCCCGGCGACACGTGCCGCCCGGACCACCGCCACCTGGCGCGCCCGACGGTGGGCGTCGCTGGCGGCCGGCGTGGTTGCCGTGTTCTTCACCATCGCCGGTTCGGCGGCGTTCGCGGCAACGCCCACCACCGGGGCGTCGTCGGCTCACCTTGTGCTGTCAGCGACCACCGTCTCCGTTGGACAGCAGATCACGGTGGCAGCCGTGAATTTCCCGCCAGGCGCCGAAGTGGACGTGCAGGTGTGCGGGAACGGCGGTCTGGCCGGGTCCACAGCCTGCGACGAGGCGAACACGTTCACCGCCGAGACGAGCCACAGCGGCTACTTCCTCCAGGACCTGACCATCGGGCAGCCGCCTCAACCATGTCCGTGCCTGGTCGAGGCCATCTCGCCGTCGCTTGCCGCGCCGGTGACCGTGCCGATCACCATCACGGGCCTGTCCACTGCCACCCCTCAGCCATTCCGCCCGCCTGCGCCGACGCAAGCGCTCGACGTCGTCTCGGCCCAGCTCTCGGGTTCGGGACCTTGGACGTCGCTCTTCGGCGGCCCGGCGACACGGACGCTCGTGCTGACGGTCAAGAACCCCGAACCGCAGGCGATCACCGTACCGGAGCTCGTGCTGGTGAAGGGCAAGGCGCCGGCGCCCACCGACGAGGTCCTCACCCCGCAGCTGGGCGTCCTCGCCGCGGGGGAACAGCGGACCTATGACCTCCAGGTCCATTACCCTCCCTTCGCCATGGGTTCGTACGAGGTGAGCGGGCACTTCGCAGGCGTGTCGTCTGCCAGGACGTTCGCCGCGTCGACCCACCTGTCGCCGTGGGCCCTGATCGTCCTGATCATCGTCCTGGTGGTGCTGCTGGTGGCGGCCACCACACGCGAGATCGTGTACAGCGTCCAGCAGCACCGGAAGAAGCGCGACCTCCAGTGGTATGACCAGCGGTTGGCCATGGCCGGTGGGGTGTCGGGGGCGATGTCGCCGATGATGTCCGGCGGTGTGAGTGGTGTGGCGGGTGGTGGGCAGTCCATCCCCCCGGCGGCGCCGATGCAGCAGCCACAACCGGCCCCGCAGGCGCCCGCACAGCAGGCCCAGCCTTCGCAGCAGCAGCCAACGGCGCCCGCACCGGCACCGCAGCCGACCCCGGCGGCACCTGCACCTCGCCAGGTTCCCAGTGCTACACCGATCGCACCCCCTTCCGGGCCGGCGGCGCCGCGTGCCGTCCCTGACTGGCCCGCAGGCGGCGGGCCGGCGAGGCCGTCGGGGGCGTGACGGCGATGACGACGGGGGGCGACGGGCAGGGTTGGTGGCAGGCCGCACAAGGGGCACGGGAGCCGATCCCGACCTTCACCAGGGTGCTGAACGCGCCGATGAAAAGATGGCTACAGTGGCTCACTTTCGGGTGGGCCGATCCGGCGGGACAACGATCGGGAGTGAGTACGTGATCCGACGAGGGGCATCGGATTCCAGGTGGCGCAGGTGGTTGCACGCGGCGCTGGCCGCCCTGTTCACCGTGTCGATCGTGAGCGTACCGGTCACCGTGGCGACACAGGCCGTGCATGTGCCGGCAGCCCACGCAGCGACTGTCGGCAACGCAGCATGCGGGTCGAGGTCGATCACGCCGTCGAGCGGCCTGACCGGCGGCTACAACGCGGTGCCGGCGACGAACGTCACGATCAACCTGGACTGGTTGGGGAGCACGGGCAACGCCGGCTGTAAGACGCTCGGCAACAACTGCCCGACGGCCTTCGGCGGTTGCAATGCCGGTTACTGGCTGGTCGGATTGTTCTGCAGCACGCTGGCCCAGTCGTCGACCAACCCGGAGAACTACTGCGACGTGGCCGGCGGATTCGACATGACGGACAACAACGCCGGCGGCACTTCGTACAATGTGTGCACCACCGTGGCCACACTGGCCGGCATCACCGGCAACGGCCAGGCACTCCCGCAGTGCCTCGCGGACGGAAACAGGGGCGGGTGGACGGAGAACTGGCCGGGCGGGAGCCAGACGGGGTCGCTCAGCGGCCCGATCCCCGAGTCGTTGTCCAACACGCCGTTCACGCCGACGGGTACCAACACGCCGGCGACCAATTGCCCGCCGTCACAGGCGGAGATCGCCGCCGGTGCACTCCCCGACACCTGTGTGTTCGCCGTCGAGGAGATCGACTGGTACTACTACTGCGTCTTCGGCATCTGTGCGCCCAATATCGCCGGCGGGAACTACGAGGTGGTGAACTCGGCGAACTTCATGGCCACCACGTTCACGTACCAGCAGACGACGCCAGGGCCGACCACGATCGCCCCGTCCCCCACGGTCATCGGCGACACCGTCAACGTGACCGGCAGCGGATGGGGTCCGGCAGTCGGATTGTCGACCGCCGCCGGCACATTGTCGGGGCAGGTGTGTGGGCTCGGCGGTGTGGCCACCGCATGCAGCGCCAATTCCACCGTCACGCTGACCGAGGCCTCGAACGGGAGCGGCACCCTCACGGGCACGGTGCTGGTGGGATCAGATATTGGCACACAATGTGTCAGTAATACCTGCTTCATCAACGTCACCTCGACGCAGAACCAGATCGAGAACGGCTGGATCGGCCCCTTCACCTTCAAGTCCCAACTGTTCACCGTCCTCGGACCACCGGGCCTCTCGGTGTCGACGACGGCCCCGACCGTCGGATCGAGCCTGGGCGTGTCGGGGGTCAACTTCGACCCCGCCGGCGGCCCGGTCACCTGGTACCTGAAGAACACGACGACCGGCATCACCTACCCCACTGCCGCCTGCCCGGTGCCGGGCCAACCGCAGCCCCAGGCGACGAGCGTGACGTCCACTGCGAGCTCGGGCGGGAGCTTCGCCGGCTCCATCCTCCTCAACCTGTGCATCGTCCCCGCATATGCCGGCGACACAGTCGTCGTCATCGCCACCCAGACCGGGGCGGCCGGCCAGACGCTCACGGCGACGAGCGGCGGGACCACGCTGTCGGGGAACCTGTCCGAGAGCGAGGACACCCCGAACTTCGACCAGGCCGTCCTGGCCCAGCAACCGCTCGCGTACTGGACGCTCGGGGACAAGACCGGCTCCACCACTGCCGCTGACGCGTCGGGCAACTTCAACACCGGCACCTACCACGGCACGGTCACCCCGGCCCAGGCGGGAC
>JAKAZC010000230.1 GCA_021826655.1 Actinomycetes bacterium
CGGCCACGGGGGCATCGGCGGCCGGACGGGTGTGAAGCCGAGGGTGATGCCGGGCGTCGACGCCTTCTTCGATCCCGAGCCCCGCTACGCCCTTATGAAGGACATGGGCATCGACCGCACGCTCCTCTGGCCGACGCTCGCCAGCGTGCTCGAGGAACGGGTGGCCGACGATCCCGACGTCGCGGTGGCCGTGATCCACGCGCTCAACCAGTGGATGCACGAGCACTGGAGCTTCGTGTACTCCGACGCCATCTTCTCGACTCCCATCATCAGCCTGGCCGCCGGCGCCGGCAAGGCGCTCGAGGAGTTGCAGTACATCTACGAGCGCGGAGCGAGGATCTTCCTGATCCGGGTGGCGCCGGTGCCCACGTGGAGGGGCCGGAGGTCGTTCGCCCTGCCCGAGTTCGACCCGTTCTGGGCCGAGGTCGAGCGCCTCGACATGGTCGTGGGCATGCACTCGGGTGATGCCGGCTACCAGCGGTACCTCAACGAGTGGGAGGGCATCCCCGACGAGACGCTGCCCTTCAAGGCAACCGGCTCGCCGGCGTTCCAGGCCATGGCGTCGGACAAGATGGTGGTGCACGACGCGATGGCCTCGATCATCGGCCACGGCCTGGCGACACGGTTCCCCAAGCTGAAGTTCATGCCGGTCGAGTACTGGGCGGAGTGGATCAGGCCGTTCCTGACCCGGATACAGGACGCCTACCAGAAGTCGCCGGTCCTCTTCGACGAGGACCCGTTCGAGGTCTTCAAGCGCAACATCTACGTCCACATCTTCCACGAGCCCGACCCGCAGGGACTTCTCGACATGGGCCTGCCGGCCGATCGGCTCATGTTCGGCTCCGACTTCCCGCACCCGGAGGGTCTCGGCGACCCGCTCGCCTACAGCGAGGTGGTCGCGAGCCTTTCGAAGGAGGACGAGGCGCTGATCATGGGCGGCACCCTGGCGAAGGCGCTGCACGTCGGAAAGTACGCCACCGCCTGACCGGCGGGACCCGGTCCGACCGGCGCGACGTCGTCGCAGGCGTGATCGGGAACCACCTGGTAGTGGGTCCTCGGGCCCCCCGGCGAGGGTGGCCCGAGCCGGCCGCATTGTCACCCCGATCGAGCGCCTGTTAATTTCGTCCGCAGGAGCCCTCCGCTCACCGTGGGCGCAGGCCGACCGGGGGTGTTGCGTGACGGAATCAGGATCGGGTCCCTACTTCGACCCGTACGACTGGGCGATCGACGCCGATCCCTACCCGGCGTACAAGCGGCTGAGGGACGAGGCGCCCCTGTACTACAACGACAAGTACGACTTCTATGCGGTGACCCGGTACGACGACGTCGAGAGGGCGTCTGTCAACTGGAAGACCTTCATCTCCGGAAAGGGGTCGGTGCTCGAGCTGATCCGCAGCGGCATCCAGATGCCCCCCGGCAACATCCTCTTCGAGGACCCGCCGGCCCACGACGTGCACCGGAGCCTTCTCGGGCGGATCTTCACCCCCCGGCGCATGGCTGCGATCGAGCCCAACGTGCGCGAGTTCTGTGCCCGGAGCCTCGACCCCCTCGTGGGCAGTGACGGTTTCGACTTCGTGAAGGATCTCGGCGCGCTCATGCCAATGCGGACGATCGGTATGTTGCTGGGCATCCCCGAAAGCGACCAGCAGGCGCTCCGGGACAAGATCGACGAGGGGTTCAAGACCGAGGACGGTGTGGTGCCCGACCGGAGCTTGGACGGCGACACCTACGGCCTGGGATTCGGCCAGGAGCTCGACGAGTACATCGACTGGCGTGAGCAGAACCCTTCGGACGACCTGATGACCGCCCTGCTGCAGGCCGAGTTCGAGGACGAGACGGGCACGGTGCGGCGACTGACCCGCGAGGAGATCCTGTCCTACGTCGGGCTGCTGAACGCCGCGGGGAACGAGACGACGACCAATCTCATCAGCTGGACGGGCAAGGTGCTCGCCGAGCACCCGGACCAGCTCGCCGAGCTGGCGCAGGACCCTTCGCTGGTCCCCAACGCGATCGAGGAGCTCCTCCGCTTCGAGGCGCCGTCGCCGATTCAGGCGCGTTACTGCACCGCGGACAGCGAGTGGCACGGAAAGGTCGTGCCCGAGGGCTCCGTCCTGTGCCTGCTCACCGCCGCCGCCAACCGCGACGAGCGCCACTTCCCGGACGCGGACCGCTTCGACATCCACCGCAAGATCGACCGGCACGTGACGTTCGGCTACGGGATCCACTTCTGCCTGGGCGCCAACCTGGCCCGGTTGGAGGGACGGGTGGCGCTCGAGGAGGTCCTGCGCCGCTGGAAGTCGTGGGAGGTCGATTGGGACCACGCGGAGCAGAACCACACCACCACCGTCCGCGGGTGGTCTCGACTTCCCGTCTTCGCGAGATGAGCCCTCCGAGGTCGTGAGCTGGGCGCCGCGGCGGGTTGCCGCCGCGGCCGCCCCTGGCTGCCCGGCGTTCGACGTGGTCCTGACCGCGCTCGATCGGTCGCGGATAAAACATCTATAGGCTTCAGAGCGAAGAGCTGACATACTGGGGTCATGACGACCGCCGTGGACAGCCTCGGTTCGATCTTCGCCGACCCGGAGGCGTACGCCGACCCGGCCGGCTGGCACGCGGCCGTCAAGCGGATCCGCGACGAGTCGCCGGTGCTGAGGGTCGCCCAGAGGGGCTATCCCGAATTCTGGGCCGTGACGAAGCACGCGGACGTGATGGAGATCGAGCGCAACCCCGACCTGTTCACCAACGCGCCGATGCCCGTCCTCGCGCGCCGGAGCAACGCGTCCGCCTCGGCCGAGTCGCCGGTGAAGACACTCATTCAGATGGACGGGAGCGAGCACAAGGCCCACCGCGCCATCGTCAACGACTGGTTCAAGCCGGCGAGCGTCAAGAAGCTACAGGGACGCGTCGACGAGCTGGCCGCGCAGTATGTGGACCGGATGGCACAGCTCGGGGGACGGTGCGACTTCGTGAACGACGTGGCGCTGCACTTCCCGTTGCAGGTGATCCTGTCGATCCTGGGACTACCCGAAGACGACTATGGCCGGATGCTGAAGCTCACCCAGGAGCTCTTCGGCGCCGAGGATCCCGACATTGCCCGCATGGGCGAGGACGAGTCGATGTTCGAGGTGGTCCTCGACTTCGTGAACTACTTCACCGCGGTCGCGAGCGACCGTCGAGTCCATCCCACCGGCGACCTCAGCTCGGTCATCGCCAACGCGACGATCGGCGGCCAGCCCCTGCCCGACATGGACATGCTCGGCCATTACGTCATCATCGCGACGGCCGGCCACGACACGACGTCGAACTCGATCGCCGGTGGGCTGCTGGCCCTCATGGAGCAGCCGGACCAACTGCAGATGCTGCAGGCGCACCCGGAGCTGGTGGACCATGCCGCCGACGAGCTGATCCGCTTCGTCTCGCCGGTCAAGCATTTCATGCGCACCTGCCGGCAGCCGTTCACCCTCCGGGGCGTCACGTTCCAGCCGGGCGACCTGCTCTACCTGTCGTACGCGTCGGCCAACCGGGACGACGAGGTCTTCGAAGACCCGATGCGCCTGAACGTCCGGAGGGCGAACGCCTCGAGCCACCTCGCCTTCGGTTTCGGACGGCACTTCTGCCTCGGCGCGCATCTTGCTCGCATGGAGATCCGGTCCATGTTCAGGGAACTGCTCGCGCGCTTGGAGCACGTGGAGCTCGCCGGCGAGCCGACGTGGATCCGGTCCTACTTCGTGCAGGGCCCCAAGAGCATCCCGATCAGCTACCGGCTTCGCTGATCGGCGTGCCCGGGCGGCGAGATCGACTAGCTCCCCGAACCGAGGAAGGCCTGGCTGTCGAAGTAGTCGCGCCATGCCGTGATCAGTCCGTCCTGCAGCTCGAACACGCCGGCGACCGGGACGTGGACGGGCGCATCGTTGATGGACATATGGTCGACCCGTTCGGTGAGCACGACAGATCCTCGAGAGGCGACGTTCCGCATCTCGAACTCGATCGCCGGCGAGCCCGGGACGAACATCTGCAGGGTCTCGCGGATGGCTTCGGTCCCGACCGCCGGCGGGAAGGGCATGTTGTGGTACACGGCGTCGGGAGCGAAGTACCCGAGGATTTCGTCGACGTCTCGTCGCGAGAAGGCTTCGCAGAAGCGACGCACGGTGTCTTCGTTGGTGTTGTCGTGCTCGGTGGTCATTTCGTCGGCCTCTCGTGGTCGATCCGGACGGATGGGTCCCGCCGCCGCTGGCGGGGGAGCGGTTGCACTCCGTCATCGTACGACGGACCGGTGTCGTCGGCTGCCGGAGCTCGGCCGGCGTCGGGAGCTCGCAGTGACCCCAGAGGATAGATTGTCGGTGGCAACCACGGAGGGGGCGCCGATGGAGCTGCGAGCGACGGGTCATGGCGGCTGTGCCGTCTGACGCGACACCCTGGAGGCGTGACGTCGCCGATGCGGCTCGGGCGCTGGGCAGGTGGGTCGGGCATGCGTTCGGCCCGGAAGCCGTCCTCGGCGGGTGCACGATGCCTGCCAACGGCATGGCCAACGAGACGGTGCTCTTCGACGTCGGCGAGGACCGGTACGTGGCCCGGTTGGCGCCGTTGGAAGGCGCGCCGTACCCGACCTTTCCCACCTTCGACCTGCAATTC
>JAKAZC010000007.1 GCA_021826655.1 Actinomycetes bacterium
TTGGGACCGGGCGAAACGGATCAGGTCCCAGACGACGAGGAAGTAGGCACTGAACCCCATGTCGGCGATCACGTCGAGCTCGTAGTCGAGTCGTTCCATGACCTCGGCCGGGATCGGCACGCCGTAGCGCTCCTTCGCCCCCTCGACGCTCAGATGGCGCAGGTAGGCGGCGGCCCGGATCTCGTAGGTCGCACCGGTGAACTCGTCGGGGACGGGGAACTGGGGGAGCGAGGGCTTGCCGAAGTCGATCTCGACGTTGGCGCGCTCGGCGATGAGCAGCGTGTTGTCGCACGCGTCGGGCAGTTCCCGGAAGAGGTGACGCATCTCCGCCGCCGACTTCAGGTAGTGCTCCTGCCCCTCGAACTTGAACCGCTTGGGATCGTCGATGAGTGCACCGGTCTGCACGCACAGCAGGGCATCGTGGGCGACGTGGTCCTCACGGTGGGTGTAGTGGCTGTCGTTGGTGGCGAGCAGCGGTGCCCCGATGCGTCGGGCGATCTCCACGAGAGCCGGGTTGGTCTTGTGCTGCTCGGGCAGCCCGTGGTCCTGGATCTCCACGAACAGGTTGCCCCGACCGAAGATGTCCTGCAGGCGGCCGGCCAGCGTCTCGGCCTTGACCTGGTCGTCGGCGAGCAGTGCCTGCAGCACGACGCCGCCGAGGCACCCGGTGGTGGCGATCAGCCCGGTGGCGTGGCGCTCGAGCAGCTCCCAGTCGAGCCGGGGCTTGTAGTAGTAGCCCTCGAGGTAGGCGGCGGACGAGAGCTTGAGCAGGTTGCGGTAGCCCTCGTTCGACTCGGCCAGGAGGGTGAGGTGGTAGTAGAGCTTCTCCCCACCGCCCGTGTCACCGCCGGTGTCGTCGACCTTGCCTCGGCGGACGGGCCGCTCGTGGCGGGACTCGGCGGCCATGTAGGCCTCGGTGCCGATGACCGGGTTGATGCTGGCTGAGCGGCATGCGGCGTAGAAGTCGAGGACGCCGTACATGTTGCCGTGGTCGGTGATCCCGAGGGCGGGCTGCCCGTCGGCCACCGCCGCCTCCACCAGGTCGCTCACCCGCGCCGCTCCGTCCAGCATCGAGAACTCGGTGTGGGTGTGGAGGTGGGTGAACGACCGTGCTGTCAACGTCCCTGGGTGCCTTCCTCGGATCGGTCGCCCGGGCCCGTGACGGGCACCCCGGGGCGGTCCACCAGCTGTGAACGAATTACAGCGGTGTGATTCCGACGATAGCGCGGCCCGACCACCCGCGGCAGGGTGTCCGGTCGCCGATGGTGAGGTGGGCGCCGTAGTCGCAGTACGAGGGGCGGGCGCAACTCGGCGCCGTCTCCGAACGACCCGGGGAGGCGGCAGAGGAGCCCGTGCCGGGCGCCGCGGTCGCCGGCAGGGGTGGCGTCGAGGGTCTCCATCAGCCGGTGTGCCGCGGCCTGCGCGTCGGCGATCCGGGGGTCGTCCGCCACGTAGGGCTCGCCGGCGAGCATCCGCTCGTAGTTCGAGCCGGGTGGCGGTGATCGGCGGCTCGCTCGCACGGATCGCGACGATAGGCGCCGGCGGGCACCGGGCGCGGCGGCGCCCGACGTGTCACGATGGGCCATGGACGGAGGGCCTGCGGAGGTCGAGCGGATCGAGGTCGAGCGCACCGTGGCCGCTCCGCCGTCGACCGTGTTCGCACTCCTGTGCGACCCCGGGGGCCATGTCGCGATCGACAGCTCGGGGATGCTGATGTCGGCCACGGGCGACCCCGTCGGCTGCGTCGGGGACACGTTCACGGTCCACATGGACCGCGCCGCACTCGACGACTACCCGATGGGCGAGTACGACGTCACCGTCTCGATCACCGAGTTCACGCCGGACCGTGAGCTCGCGTGGACGGTGACGGGGGCCATCCGGCCCCAGATCGGACATGTCTACGGCTACGTCCTGGAGGCCGTCGAGGGTGGCACGAAGGTGACCTCCTACTACGACTGGTCCGCGATCGACCCGGTGTGGCGTGACGCGGGCATCTTCCCCGTCCTTTCCGAAGGGGCGCTGCGGGCGACGCTGGGCATCCTGGCCCGGACCGTGGCCGTACCGGGGCGTTGACCCGACGGGAGCCGGTCGTCGGGGCGGCCGGTCGGTCGGAAGGTGGTTGCGTACCCGCGGCGGGGGCACCTCCTGTCGGTGGACCCTGGTCGCGGGAGGAGGTGGTCGCCTTCCTGCGTGCGTCGGTGATCCCCGTACGGCTCGGTATCGACGCCGGGCCGGGCCCGTTGGTGCTGTCGATGTGGTTCCTGCCCGACGGCGTCGAGCTGGTGGGCGCCACCCGGCCGGATTCCACCCTGGTGCGGAGTTTCGAGCGCCGGCCAGTGTGCGGCTTCGAGGTCGCGGCCGACGCACCTCCGTACTGCGGGGTCCGGGGCCGGGCCCGCGTTGAGCTCGACCGCGCCGCCGGGGCTGCGACCCTCGACCGGCTGCTCGTCCGCTACCTCGGCGGCGTCGACAGTCCGCTGGGATCACGGCTGCGCGCCCGGGCGGCCGACGAGGTGGCTTTCCGGCTCCATCCGGTGGCGCTGACCAGCTGGGACTATCGCGACCGGATGGTGGCCACCCTGACGGGGTCCGCCGAGGGCTGAGAGGGACGGGCAGGCACCGGTGGGAGTCGGAGTCGGGACCTCCTACAGGTAGGTGCCCGGGCGACCGTCGGACGGGCCGGGACCACCGTCGGTGATCGACCGCTGGCGCATCTCGTCCAGTTGGGCCCGGGCCGCCACCTGCTGGGCCACCAGGGTGGCCTGGATCCCGTGGAAGAGGCCCTCCAGCCAGCCCACCAGCTGGGCGTGGGCGATGCGGAGCTCGGCCTCCGACGGGGTCTCGGTGTCGAAGGGGATGGAGACCCGGTCGAGCTCGGCGACCAGGTCGGGTGAGAGTCCGTCGGCCAACTCGCGGACCGACTGCTCGTAGATCTCGCGCAGCCGACCTCGGCTGGCCTCGTCGAGCGGGGCCTGGCGGACCTCCTCGAGGAGCTGCTTGACCATCGAGCCGATGCGCAGCAACTTGGCCGGCTGCTCGATCGACTCGTTCCGGTCCTGGGACCCGTCGCCGTCGGACCCGTCGCCGTCGGCGACGGGTCCGACGGGCGCCACCGGGTCCAGGACCTCGGGATGGAGCGCGCCGGTCGTCCCGGGTGTGATGGATTGCGGTCTGTCGTCGGTCACAGTCGGTCTCCTCCGAGTGCCACGAGGGGCACCAACATCTCGTCAGCGGTCAGCGAACCGTGTCGACAGGCCAGGCGGTTCTCGCCCGGGTCGGCGGGGTCCATGAAGGCAATGGAGTCGAACGGGATGAGGGCCACGTCGCCCAGGCGGTCCGCGAACCTCCGGGACAGCGGGCCGCCGAACCAGCCGTCGTCGACCAGCTCCTGCTTGGTGCGCACCCAGGTGGAGTGGCCGTAGCGCTCGCCCAGCAGCGACGCCAGGTCACCGGCGGCACCGGGAAGCGCATGGACCCACCGGAACCGCCCCTCTCCCGAGAGGAACCGGACCATCCCCATCGCCTCGCTTCCGAGCATCTCGACCCGTGCGCCCACGTCGATCTGGCCGTGGTCAGCCGTCACCACCAGGACGGCACCCGGAGGCAGCGTCGCGACCAGGTCACCGACGATGCGGTCGACGGCGACCAATTCGGCGTCGTAGTGGTCGTCGAGTCCGTAGGCATGGGCCACCTTGTCGATCCCGTCGTAGTAGGCGTACACGAACGGGACGCCCTCGCGGAGCCGACCGCCCACTTCGAGCGCGAGTGAGGAGGGCACCCGGTAGTCGACGAGCGGTGAGTCGCCGAGGTGCGCGGCGGTGAAGCCGGTGCCGCCGAAGTCGACCTTGGACACCACCGGAACGGGGGCGCTCGCCCCGGCGAAGGGCGTGATCGGCTGGAAGTCCCGCACCGGGACGGTGCGCCGGGCGTCACGATCGGTCCCGAGCGTCCACCGCAGCATGTTGAGGATCCGGTCGCCATCGGCCAGGCGGTAGCCCAGGATCCCGTGCTCTGCCGGTGGGCATCCGGTGGTGATCGAGGTGAGGGCCGCCGCGGTGGTGGTGGGTGCGACCGAGGTGATTGCCCGGTCGATCCCCGCGGCCGCGGACAGCGTCGGGGCGAGCGCGGCGCGGCCACGCAGCTGACCCCATCCGAGCCCGTCGACCACCAGCAGGACGACCTGACGGGCGTGCTCGGCGGCCTCGGGAAGCCAGTCGTAGCCGTCGGCAGGCGCGGGACGTGCCCCGAGCAGCCGCGGGACCACGTTGGCGATGCAGGCACCCGTATAGTCCGGCAGGACGGGCGCGGCGACGGTCGCTCCGGAATCGGCCACCCACGCGCTGCTCATGGGCTCCGACTGTAGGCGAGGGCGGACCGTCTCCGGATGGCGTCGGCGGGCGTGCGAACGGGGCGGCACCTCCGGGCGACCGAGCGCGACATACGGTTCAGCTGCGGGGGAGGAGCGCCCGGACGGTCTTGTAGCAGTGTCCGTCCCGCGGGGTGCTCACCGCGGCCACCAGGTAGTGGGGCTTGAAGCCGAGGGCCGAGGCGAGGTCCTTGCCCTGCAGCCGGTCCCGTCGGGCCACGTCCAACGCACGCTCGAGCCGGGGGTCCTCGACCGGGAGCCAGTTGTCGCTGCGACCCCAGCCGAAGCGGACCCAGGCGGAACGGTCCCCGATCCGGCGGAACAGGACCGGACCCTTGGTCGGCTCGATCAGCGCCAGCGAGGGGCGGAAGCCCTTGAACTCCCAGTAGGGGGCGGAGGCGCCCGGGAACCCCAGGACGTGCTCCTCGACCGGCGCCGCCAGTTGATGGAGCAGGTGGCGCACCCTGCGGCCGTGGAGCGTGCCGAGGTGCCGAGGGAGCCCGGTGGCGGTCACGGCCTCGGGTTGGGCCAGGTCGTCGCGCTCGGGTTCGTCGGCCAGCAGGGTCTCGACGACGTCGAACGGGGCGAGGTCGGGCCCGTGCTCGTCGGGCCAGGCCACACGGACCCGTACGAGTGCGCCGGAGGCCAGGTCGACCCCTGTGGTGTCCTCGGCGTGACAGGCGAGCACCAGCAGGGTCAGGGAGGTGCCGCCGGCGACGGCGATCTGGTCCCGGTGCTTGACGGCACGGGCGACGTCGCGTGCCGTGCCGCTGCGCGGCGTGCGTGCGGAGTGTGCTGCCATCACCCGGCCCTGTCTATCAGGTCGCCCCGGTGAGTTGACCGGCCAGTTGGGCGGCGTCGGACGCCGGCGTCCGGCAGGCGTAGTCGCGGCACACGTAGGCGAGGCCGGGCGCACGACCGGCCCACAGGGGTGATCCGGTCGGCTCGCCCCAGGCGAGGACGGCACCGGGTCGCCACTCCCGCCGGTACTCGGCCACCAGGTCGGCCCGGTCGCCGGTGACGACGACTTCGGTGCATCCGCGGGCCACCAGGTCGGCGGTCAGCACCGTGTGGGCGAAGGCGGTCGGGTGTCGGGTGAGCAATCCACCGACGAGGTCGACGATGCGACGGGCGTGTTCGGCGTACGTCGCCACCCCGGTCAGCGCACCCAGTCGGGCGAGTGCGAGCGCGGCCACGGCGTTGGCCGACGGGGTAGCGCCGTCGAGCACGTCCTTGGTCCGCACGATCAACTGCTCGCCGTCCGAGGCGGTGGTGAAGAAGCCCCCGTCGACCCGGTCGGCGAAGCGCTCGATGAACGCGTCCGCGGTGGCGGTGGCACGGTCCGTCCATACTGCGGATCCGGTCAGCTCCCCCAGGCGGGTGAAGCAGTCGACCAGCCATGCGTGGTCGGCGGCGTAGGCGAGGTGCCGGGCGCCGCGCCCGGGCTGCCAGCTTCGCAGCCACCGTCCCCGGTCGTCGACCAGGTGTGCGCACAGGAACTCACCGATCCTGACCGCAGCGTCGGCCCACGCCGTGGCCCCGGTGGCCGCGGCTGCCTCGGCCAGTGCCGAGGCGTACATGGCGTTCCATTCGGTGAGGATCTTGTCGTCGAGCCCGGGCCGGACCCGGAGGCCCCGTGCGGCGAGCAGGCGACCACGGCCCTCCTCCAACGCCTCGGGTCCGCAGAGGGCCGCGCCGACAGGGCGCCGCAGGATGGTGGCTCCCTCGAAATTCCCCCCCGGTGCGATGCCGAACCACGACGTCACCGCGGCGGCGATGTCGGGCGAGTCGGCGCCGGCCGCCTCGGCGACCTGCTCGGGCGTCCAGACGTAGAACCTCCCCTCCACACCCTCGGAGTCGGCGTCCTCGGCCGAGTGGACGCCACCACCGGAGGCCGTCAGGTCGCGGGCCACGTAGGAGACGATCCCGTCCATGGTCTGCCGGTACCGGGGGTCGCCGGTGACCTGCCAGCCGTGGAGATAGGCCCGTAGCAGCCCCGCCTGGTCGTAGAGCATCTTCTCGAAGTGGGGGACCAGCCACTCCCGGTCGGTGGCGTAGCGGGCGAACCCGCCGCCGAGGTGGTCGTGGATCCCACCCGCCGCCATGGCGTCGAGCGTGCGCACCGCCATGGCCCCGGCGGCGGCACCCGCGGGGGTGCCACGGTGGCGCTGGGCCTGGTGGAGCACCAGGTCCAGGAGCGACGGCTGGGGGAACTTCGGTGCGGCGCCGAAGCCACCCCATTCGGCGTCGAACCGCCCGGCCGCCACGTCCACCGCCGGGGTCAGCAGATCGAGCGGTCCGTCGACGGGCCCGCCGAGCGCCCACGCCCGGTCGGGGCCGGGCTCGATCCGCGCGTGGGAGGCGACGGCCGCGGCCAGCTCGTCGGCCTGCTCCTCGACCTCGGCGCGGCGGTTGTCCCAGATGTCACGGACGGCGGTGAGCACGGTGATGAAGGACGGCCGGCCCGGCAGGTCACGGGGCGGGAAGTAGGTGCCGCCGAAGAAGGGTCGACGGTCGGGGGTGAGGAAGACGCTCATCGGCCAGCCACCGGAACCGGTCACGGCCTGGACCGCCTCCATGTAGACGGCGTCGACGTCGGGACGCTCCTCGCGGTCGACCTTCACGCAGACGAAGCCCGCGTTGAGCGGTTCGGCCACGGCCCGGTCTTCGAAGGACTCGTGGGCCATGACGTGGCACCAGTGGCAGGCCGAGTAGCCCACCGACAGGAAGATCGGCTTGTCCTCGGCCGCGGCCTTGGCGAACGCTTCTTCGCCCCACGGGTACCAATCGACCGGGTTGTCGGCGTGCTGGCGCAGGTAGGGGCTGGACTCGCCGGACAGGTGGTTGGGTGTCACCCCGAGGAGCGTACCCACGACGCGGCGGATGGCGGCCGGGCGACGACGCGGGTCCCGTGAGGAGCCCCCCACGGGTGGGGCCCCCGGTAGGGTGGTGCGCCATGGACCTGCGACTCGACGGCAAGACGGCACTGGTCACGGGCGGCTCGCGGGGGATCGGCCGCGCCGTCGCCCGCGCCTTCGTCGACGCCGGCGCGTCGGTGATGCTCTCCTCCCGACGGGCCGACGGCCTCACCGAGTCGGCGGCGGCCATCGAGGCCACCCGGACCGACCGGTCGGGTCAGGTGGCGTGGACTGTCGCCAACGCCGGCGACCCCGGCCAGGCCGCCGCCTGCGCGGCCGCCACGGTCGAACGGTTCGGCTCGGTGGACATCCTGGTCAACAACGCGGCGACCAACCCGTACTACGGACCGATCATCGACATCGACCGGGGACGGGCCGACAAGACCGTGCGGGTCAACCAGTCGGGCTACCTCGAGTGGACCCAGGCGGTCTGGCGTGCCGGCATGTCCGAGCACGGGGGGGCGGTGCTCAACATCGCGTCGATCGGCGGCCTCACCGTCGAGGGCGGCATCGGCTGGTACAACGTGACCAAGGCGGCCGTCATCCACCTCACCAGTCAGCTCGCCGGCGAGCTCGGACCGTCGGTCCGGGTCAACGCCGTCGCCCCCGGACTGGTCAAGACCCAGCTGGCCCAGGCGCTGTGGGAGGTCGGTGAGGAGAAGATCAGCGCCCGACTCCCGACCCGTCGACTCGGGGAGCCCGAGGACATCGCCAACGCCGCACTGTTCCTGTGCTCGGACGCCGCCTCGTGGATCACCGGCGAGACGCTGGTGGTCGACGGTGGTTCCCTGTGCATCGCCAGCGGCTCCCTGTCCTGACCACGGGACCCTGACCACACGACCCTGACCACACGACCCTGACCACGGGACCCTGACCACGGGACCCGGCGGGGGCCGGGTCGGGCACGGCGGCCACCGGACCACGCCGGCTAGGTGAGCTCGGTCCGCCGGACCTTGCCCCCGGCCGTGCGAGGCAGCGCGTCGACGACGACCAGCTCACGTGGGGCGGCCCACCGGGCGACCCGGTCGGCGACGAGTGCGCGGAGTTCGGCGAGCTCCGGCGGCCGCGTGCCGGGGGTCGGAACCACCCAGGCCACGACCCGTTCTCCCCAGACCGGGTCGGAGCGCCTCCATACCGCCACCTCGGCGACCCCGGGGTGGGTGGCCAGCACGTCCTCGACCGGTGCCGGCCACACCTTCTCGGCGCCGGTGACGATGACCTCGGCCATGCGGCCGTGCACGGTCAGGAGGCCGTCACCGGCCAGGTGGCCGGCGTCGCCAGTGGGGAGCCAGCCGCCACCGGTGCGGGGGTCGGTGCCGTCCCGGTAGGCCCGCAGCAGCATCGGGCCGCGTACGAGCACCTCGCCCTCGGCTCCGAGCGACCCGTCGCCGATGCGCAGCTCGACCCCGTCGAGCGGGCGCCCGTCGTAGACGCAGCCGGACCCGGTCTCGGTCATGCCGTAGGTGGTGACGACGTTGGCCGGCAGGCCGGACGGAGGTGCGGCCCCGCCGAGCAGTACCGACCGGTAGGCCGAGACGTCGGTCCGTCCGAGCACGGACGCGACGAGCGACACCAGGGTGGCGCCCCGGCGGGCCTCCTCCTCCACCGCCACGGGGTCGAACCGCTCGAGCACCGTGCACGGCGTGCCGGTCACGAGGGAACGGGTGACGACGGACAGTCCGCCGACGTGGGCCAGCGGGAGGCAGGCCACCCACCGGTCACGTCCCGGGTCCACGCCCAGGGCGGCCGAGGTCATCTCCGCCGAGGCCGCCACCGAGTCCCGGGTGTGCACCACACCCTTGGGCTCGCCGGTGGTGCCGCTGGTGGCCACCACCAGCGCATCGCCGGGCTCGGTCGGGACGCCGTCGGCACGGACGTGGACGCCGTCGGGGGTGACGATCCGGGCCGGTCGGAGCGCGTCGAGCAGGCGTGCGGCCGCGGCCCCGGGCAACCTCGGGTCGACGGGGAGGACGGCGTCCCCGTCGTCCCACGTCCTCCGGAGGGCGTCGACGAAGCCGGGCCCGGCCGGCAGATCGAGCGCCACCAACTCACCCATGCGGGTAGCCTAGGCGACCGTACGAGCAGCGACTCTAGGAGTGAATGGTCGAATGGTTGCGGGCGAGCAGGACGACGGTGGAGCAGGCACGGTGGAACCGCTGGTGGAGACCGTCGTCACCGGCCCCCCGGTCGACCCGGTCGACCGGTTCCGGGGGCTGCCGCTGCCGGCCTGGACGTCCCGCGGCGACTACCGGGACATCCGGATGGACGTGGCCGACGGGATCGCCAAACTCACCATCTGCCGGCCCGAGGTGCGCAACGCCTTCAGGCCCCAGACGCTGTTCGAGCTGAGCGACGCGTGCAACGTCGCCCGCGACGACCCGTCGGTCGGCGTGGTCGTCCTGACCGGCCAGGGCCCGGACGCCTTCTGCTCGGGCGGCGACCAGAAGATCCGGGGCGACGACGGCTATCTCGGCGACGACGCGGTGGCCCGACAGGGGATCGGACGGCTCAACGTGCTCGACCTCCAGATCCAGATCCGGCGGCTGCCGAAGCCGGTCGTCGCCATGGTGGCCGGCTATGCCATCGGCGGCGGCCACATCCTCCACCTGGTCTGCGACCTGACCATCGCCGCCGACAACGCCCGGTTCGGCCAGACCGGCCCCAAGGTCGGCAGCTTCGACGGTGGCTACGGGGCCAGCCTGCTCGCCCGCTCCATCGGCCTCAAGCGGGCCAAGGAGGTGTGGTTCCTCTGCCGTCAGTACGACGCGGCCACGGCCAAGTCGTGGGGCCTGGTGAACGACGTGGTCCCGCTGGCCGACCTCGAGGCCGAGACGGTGGCCTGGTGCCGCCAGATGCTGTCGCTGTCGCCGCTCGCCCTGCGCATGCTGAAGGGCGGACTGCACGCGGCCGACGACGGCCTCGCTGGCCTCCAGCAGTTCGCCGGCGACGCCACGATGCTCTTCTACATGAGCGAGGAGGGCCAGGAGGGGCGCAACGCCTTCCAGGAGCACCGCCCGCCCGACTTCGGCCGCTTCCCCCGCCGTCCGTGAGCACCGGCGGCCTGCCGGGGGCCCCGCCGGTGCCGGGGCCGGTTGCCAAGTGGTGGCTCGGGGCACGGCCCCGGACACTGCCGGCCGCCGTCGTCCCCGTCGTAGTGGGCACGGCGGCCGCCCACGCGCGTCATCACCTGCCGCTCCCGTCGGTGGCGACGCTGACCACCGCGGTGACCACGGGGCCCGAGGTGAACGCGTGGTGGTGCGCCCTCGGCGCGTTGGTGGTCGCCCTCGCCGTCCAGGTCGGGACCAACTATGCCAACGACTACTCGGACGGCATCCGGGGGACCGACGACGCCCGGGTGGGCCCGGTGCGCCTGACCGCCACCGGGCTGGCGTCGCCCGGCGCGGTCAAGCGGGCCGCCTTCCTCGCCTTCGGCGTCGCCGGGGTGGTCGGGCTCGGCCTGGCCTGGGCCACGTCGTGGTGGGTCCTGCCCGTGGGTGCGGCCTGCCTGCTGGCCGGGTGGTTCTACACCGGCGGGCCCCGACCGTACGGGTACGCCGGACTGGGCGAGGTCTTCGTGTTCGTGTTCTTCGGCCTGGTGGCGACGGTCGGCACCTCCTACGTCCAGACCCTGCGTCTCGACGTGTGGCAGGTGTGGGTGGCCGCGGCGATGGTCGGCCTGCTGGCGACCGCACTGCTCCTGGCCAACAACCTCCGCGACATCGCCACCGACCGGGGGTCGGGCAAGCGCACCCTGGCCGTGCGCGTGGGGCGGCGCGCCGGGGGCTGGTGCTACGCGGCCTGCGTCGGCGTGCCGTTCGTCGCCGTGGCGCTGTGGGGCCTCCTGGCCGTCACAGGTGCGCTCCACTGCCCGTGGCCGGCGGCGCTGTTCCTGCCGCTGGCCGCGCTTCCGCTGGCGGTGCCGCCGGCCCGGACCGCGCTCGGGGATGCCGAGGGGCGGGCGCTCCTGCCCGTCCTGGCCGCCACCGGCCGGCTGCAGCTGGCGTTCGGCGCCCTGCTCGCCGTCGCCCTGTGGTCGACGCTGGCGGTCGTCCCGGGGTCGGCGTGACGCGGCACCGGTCAGCGGGCGCCGTCGCCCGGCGCGCCGTCGAGGAACGCCCGCACCGCGGACGCCACCTCGTGGGGGCGCTGGAGGTGTGGGGCGTGGTCGGCACCGTCGATCACCACGTGGGTGGCCGGACCGCCGACGGCCGCCACCAGCCGCCTCCCGAGGTCGGTGAACTTGGCGTCCCGGCCGCCGGTCACGACCAGCACCGGCAGGGTCAGCCCAACCAGACGCCCCCACAGCGGCTCCTGGGTGCCGGTGCCGGCGAGGCGCAGGCTCGAGGCCAGGCCGGCCGCGGTGTTGGTGCGCCGTTCGGCGACGTTGACGGCCCGGGCCAGGACGTCGCCGAACAGGGGGTTGGCCACCCACCGTCCGACGAACTCGGCGATGGTGTCCTCGGGTGCCCCCCCGCCGTGGGGATCGAGTCGGGCGGCCAGCGCCTCGTCGGCGCGCCGGCGGTCGGACCGTTCGGCGTCGTCGTCGATGCCGGCGGTGCCCGACACCAGGACGAGGCGGTGCACGAGGTCGGGACGGGCCAGGGCCAGGTGGAGGCAGAACCGGGCGCCCATCGAGTACCCGAGGTAGTCGCCCGCCCCGCCCACGGCGCCCAGGAGCGCGGCGCCGGCCGCCAGGTCGGCGGCCACCGCTGCCGAGCGGCCGTGGCCGGGCAGGTCCACCGCCACCACGGTGTGGTCCCTAGCCAGGTCGGCGTCGAGGCCGCCCCAGACGCGGTGGGTCTGGGTGAATCCGTGGGCCAGCACGAGCGACGGGCCGGCGCCCCGTCGGGGGGCGTGGAGCGCGCCGCCGCCGCCGGCGGCTCGGTCTCGGGTCTCGGGTCGGGGCATAGGGGGCTGTGGTGAGCGTAGCGACCGGTCCGGTGGTGCCCGGCGACGGTGACCGGCAGGCGGCGTTCGCGGCCACGCTGGTGGACGAGTGGGCACGGGCCGGGGTCACCGATGCCGTGGTCTGCCCCGGGTCCCGGTCGACCCCCCTGGCGCTGGCCGTCGCCGCCGAGGCCCGGCTCCGGCTCCACATCCGGCTGGACGAGCGGTCGGCCGGGTTCACCGCGCTCGGGATCGGGATGGCCACCGGGCGTCCCGCCGTCGTGGTGGTGACGAGCGGTACGGCCGCCGCCGAGCTGCACCCGTCGGTGGTCGAGGCGGACCTCGCCCGCGTGCCGATGATCGTGTGCACGGCCGACCGACCGCCGGAACTGCAGGACGTCGGTGCTCCCCAGACCATCGACCAGACGCACCTCTACGGGCGGGCCGTCCGGTGGTCCGGCGACCCCGGCGTCCCCGACGAGGCGTCCCGCCCGTCGTGGCGCTCGATCGGCGCTCGCGCCGTGGCCGAGGCGATGGCGGGACCACTCGGACCGGGCCCGGTCCACCTCAACCTCCCGTTCCGCGAGCCGTTGCTGGGGGACGCCGGCGCCGGTGGGGTCCCCGGCGGGCGACCGGGCGGTGCGCCCTGGCACGTCGTCGACGCGGCCCCGGTGCGGCCGTCCGGCCCGGCGGCGGAGGACCTGGCGGCGTCGGCCGGGATCGTACCGGGGTCTCGGGGCCTCATCGTGGCCGGGGCGGGCTGCGGTGACCCGGCGGCCGTGCGGGGACTGGCCGAGGTACTGGCGTGGCCGGTGCTGGCCGACCCCCGGTCGGGGCTGCGGAGCCCCGGGACGGGGACGGTGGTGGCCGCGGCCGACGGCATCCTCCGGGCCCCGGGCTTCGCCGCCACGCACCGGCCGGACACGGTGCTCGTGCTGGGGGAGCGGTGGGCCTCCAAGGTGGTCACGACCTTCCTCTCCGGTGCGACCCGGGTGGTGGTGGCCCCGGCCGGCGCGTGGACCGACCCCGAGCGCTCCGCCGCCCGGTTCGTCCGCTGCGACCCGACGCGGCTGTGCGAGGCGCTGGTCGGGGCGGTGGGTCGGCAGGGCGGCGGGTCCGGACGGTGGGCGGCCGACTGGCAGGAGGCCGAGGCCCGGGCCCGCGGGGTCATCGACGGATCGCTGGGCGGACCCGGCGGCTGGTCCGAACCGGCCCTCGCCCACCGGCTCGTGCGCGACCTGCCCGTGGGGTGGCGTCTCGTCGTCTCGTCCTCGATGCCCGTCCGGGACGTCGAGGCGTTCGGTGCTCCCCGGGCCGATCCGCCGATCGTGCACGCCAACCGGGGCGCCAACGGCATCGACGGCGTGGTGTCCACCGCACTCGGCGTGGCCCTCGCCACCGGCCCGACGGTCGCCCTGGTCGGGGACCTCGCCTTCCTGCACGACGTGTCGGCGCTGGTGGGTCCCGCCGGCGAGGACGCCCCGCTCACCGTGGTGGTGGCCGACAACGGCGGGGGCGGGATCTTCTCGTTCCTCCCGCCGGCGACCGGCGTCGACGCCGGCACGTTCGAGCGGCTGTTCGGGACGCCGCAGGCCGCGGACGTGGCCTCGGTGGCGGCCGGGTTCGGGTGGGACACGGAGGACATCGGGGAAGCCGCCGCGGGCGACGCACTGGCGGCGGCACTGGGGCGCGCCGCGGCGCGCCGGGGCCGCACGGTCGTACGGGTCCGGCTGCCCGGCCGGGCGGCGAACGTGACCGTCCACGACCGGATCGCCGCCGCCGTGGCCGCCGCGGTCGACGGCTGAGCGACTACTACGCCTTGCGGTGCTACGTATGACGTAGTAGCATGGCGGCATGGGGAAGCGCCCGCAGTCCGGCCTCCGCCGGCCCAACGATCCACCGCTCCTCATCCTCACCAGCCTGGCGGCCGGGGCCCGGCACGGCCATGCACTGGTCAAGGACATCGAGGCGTTCGCCGGCGTCCGGCTCGGGCCCGGCGCCCTCTACGGCGCCATCACCCGGCTGGAGGAGCGCGGCCTGATCGAGCCGCTGGACGCCGAGGACCGGCGCCGCCCCTACCGGATCACCGCAGCGGGCAGGGCGGCGCTGGCCGACGCGGTGGCCGACATGCGCAGGATCGCCGACGTCGGGGCGTCCCGGCTCGGCGCGCGCCTGGGGACGGTCGGATGACGGGCCGTCCCGGGGCGGGACGGCGCCCGGCGCGGCTGCTCCGGTGGTACCCGGACGCCTGGCGCCGGCGCTACGGCGACGAGCTCGCGGCCCTCATCGAGGACGAACTCGACGGAGGGCGGCCGACCCTGGGCCTGCGGGTCTCGCTGGCCCGGGGCGGACTGGCCGAGCGGGCGCGCCACGCCGGGCTGGTCGGGCACTCGCGCCCGGCCCGGGAGCGGGTCCGGGCCGGGGCGCTCGTCGTGCTCGCCGGTTGGACGGCGGCGATGGTGGCGGGCGCCGTCTTCGCCAAGACCTCGGAGCACTTCTCCTTCTCGGCGCCACCGGCCACCCTGGCCACGGCCCGCGGTGCGTTCACCGCCGTGGTGGTGCTCGGGGTGGTCGGTGCCGCGTCGGTCCTGGCCGGTGCGGTGGTGGCGCTGCCCGCGGCCGTGGCGCACCTCCGGTCCGGCGGCTGGGGGTCGGTCCGGGGTCCGGTCGTCCGTGCCTCGGTCGTCACCGCGGCCGCCGCGGCGGGGCTGGTCCCCCTGGCCGCCTGGGCCCGGCACCTCGACGTGGCCCAGCGCAACGGTGCCGACGGCGCCTACCTGGCCGCAGTCGCCACCTGGGCCGCCCTGGTCGTGGCCGGCCTCGCCCTGTGGACGGTCGCAGGGGTCTCCTGGGCCCGGCGCCTCGACCTCGGGGTGCGGGTCCTCCGGATCGAGGCGGCGCTGGCCGTCGTCGTGGCCCTCGTCACCGCCTGCCTCGCGGTGGCCGTGGGGGTGTGGTGGGCGGCGATGGCCCGGGCCGTGCCCTGGTACCAGCCCGTCGCGGCACCGGGCACGCACCCCCTGGCGGTGCCGGACACCCTCGTCACCGTCGAGTCGCTGCTGCTCGCGGCTTCCGTCGCGGCCGGCTGGGGCGTCGTGGTCGTCGCCCGTTCGTGGCGGTCGCTCCCGTCCGGCTGAGGCGACCGTCCGGACCCGTCCGACCCTCCGGTACGGGAGACGTCCCCGCGCCGGCCGGTCCTGGGCACCGTTCAGCAGGGCGTCGGGTCGTAGGACGGAGTCGAGTTTCCGGGCGTGGCCGACGGGGTCGTGCCCCGCGAGGTGGATCCCGACGACGAGCCGACGGGTGCGGCGGCGGCCGGGGCGGCGGTGGTCGTCGGCACCGTCAGCGTGAGCGGGCGACCGTACTGGTCCACGGGTGGCGTCACGATGGTGCCGAGGGGTCCGCCGAGGAACTGGCTGATCATCGAGGCGGCCGCGACGGGCTGGACGACCTCGACGTCACCGGCGTAGGAGGACACGCCTCCGGTCGTGGGCAGGGTGAATGACGCCAGTGAGGACCCCGAGAAGGCGTGGTAGCGCTCGGCCAGGCCCAGCAGGTCCGAGGCAGAGAGGTTGTCGTCCTTCGAGAAGTCGTGGACCACCGAGGAGAGGAGCGAGTTGAGCCGCAGCGGGTTGTACGTCGACTTGGCCTTGTCGATGGCGGCGGCGATCACCAGGTTCTGCCGCTGGATCCGCCCGATGTCCGACGTGGGGTCCGAGTGCCAGGAGCCGTTCACGTAGTACTGGTAGTAGCGGGAGCGCGACAGGCTCAGGGCCATCGAGCCGTCCAACACCTGACAGCCGGCGGTCGGGATGTCGAGTCCCGAATTGTTGTAACAGGTGCCGGAGGAGCAGTCCCGGTCCCGCACCGGGTACGGGAAGTCGAGCGAGATCCCGCCGAGCGCGTTGACAGCGTCCTGCAGGCCGAAGAAGTTGATCACGACGTAGTGGGCGATCGGGATGCCGAACGTGTTCTCGATCGTCTTGACGGTGGCGTCGGGCCCCGCCGAGAACGCGGCGTTGATCTTGTTCTGCGCGGCGAGCGGTGAACCCGCCGGCAGCCCGGTGATGGTGACGAACGTGTCGCGGGGGACGGAGAGGGTCGAGGCCGTACCGGCACCGGGGTCGACGTGCACGATCTTCAGGGTGTCCGAGCGCTGGCCGCCGGCGGCCTGGACCGATCCGAACTGCTGGGCCTGAGCGGCGCTCTCCCCGGCGCGGTTGTCCGACCCGATGAGCAGGATGTTGTAGGGGGCGCCGCTGGCCGGGACCACGCACGAGGCGCACGGTGCCGAGGCGACCTGGGCCCACATGTAGCGGTAGTAGCCGTACGCCCCGGCGACGACCAGGAGCAGGACGGCAACCAGGGCGACCAGCCAGCGCAGGAACCGTTGGCCGGCGCTGCGCCGACGCCTGCGCGATCTGCGCAGCTCCCGGCGGGAGGGTATGGCGACCTCGCCGCCGAGGATCGGGCCGGTGAACGGCGTGGACCCCCGGCTCGATCCCGGGGTGGACCCCCGGGGCCGACCGGTCGCGCGCGGCGCGGGACGGCCGGTCGGGCGCGGCGGGCGCGGTGTGATGTCGTCGGGTGCCAAGGTCGTCGGGTCCGTCGGTGCTGTCGGGAGAGGGGCCCCGGGTACTCGGCCCGACCGGCGGGACCGGGGCACGGCGCCCGGTCGTGCGCCACCAGTGTCCCACGGCCGGGCGGCGCGCCGGAGTCACCCTGGCGACCCGGAGCGGGGCCCGTCTGCCCCCCCGGTGCGGTCCGCCGCAGCTCAGGAGTCGGACGGGACCCAGGAGCCGTGGAACCCGAAGGGAACCCGTGACGGCAGGTGCACGGTCGCCACCGGTGGGCCGGCGAACGAGGTGGCGTCGAGGATCACCAGGTCGCTGGCGCCCCGGGCGGCGTCGAAGACCACCGAGAGCACCCAGCCCTCGTCCTCGGCGGCACCGTCGGCGGCCCGCACGAAGATGGGCTCACCGGGCATCCGACCAGGGCCGGGGTCGAAGCGCACCGCCTCGTCGCGGACCAGGTCGTACTTGACCAGACCCTCGTATCCAGGGGCTGTCGGGTCGCTGCCGGTCCGCACCATGTACGCGTAGCGGTGGGGCCGGCCGGCGACGGCGGGGTCGATCCTCGGGAATTCGACCGGGAGGTCGTCGAGTCGCTCCTCGAACACCCGGTCGGCCACCGGGTCGACCGTCCACCGGTGGAGCGACGGGAGCGAGCGGGAGAGGACCTCCCCGGGCCCGGTGTCGAACACCGAGTCGTACCGGACGACGTCGACGACCGTCCGGTCCCCGTCGTCATAGGCGTTGACCACGTGGAACACGTAGCTCGGGTCCATCGAGACCCAACGGACGTCGCCGCCCCGACCGGCCCGGGGCAGTACCCCGACACGCGCTCCCCCCTCGGGCGCCCAACGGAAGGGCATCGACCGTCCCTCGGCGACCAGGGCGAGGTCGAACACGACGGGCTGGTCGAGGAAGACCGCCCGGGAGGCCGTGAGCCCGAAGTCGTGCATCATCGTGGCACGGGGGACGTCGACCGCCTCGGTCGTGGTCAGCTGCCCGGAGGCGTCGACCACGTGGTAGCGGAGGAACGGCGGCCCGAAGTGGTCGACCCCGAAGAAGACCAGTTCGCCGGAGTCGGGATCGACCTTCGGATGGGCGGTCATGGGCGACGACAGCGATCCGTCGAAATCGTGCACCCGGGCCCGATCGAGGCCCGCGGACAGCGCGTGGGGGAAGCCGGACTCGACGAGGGCGAGGGTGGTTCCCCCGTGGCGGATCACGTGGGTGTTGGCCGGCCCGTCGATCGGCTCGATCGGGCCCCGGGGCGCCGCGGTCGCCACTTCCGTGGCCAGGTGGCGGGTACGTACCCAGCGGTTGCGGTAGCCGGTGGCACGGCCCTCGCCGAGCCCGATGGCGTGGATCATCCCGTCGCCCGTGAACCAGTGGTACTCGGCGGGGTCGGCCGGCGTGGTCACCGGGTTCGGACCGTTGCGGAGCAGCCGGCCCTCGAGGTCCGGCGGCACCACGCCGGTGACCTCGAGATCGTGGTCGTCGGTCCGTTCCTCGAGCACCGGCGCGAAGTTGCCTTCGAGATACGGGTTCACCATCGATCCTCGTCCTTGCCCCGGCGGTCGCGGTGGCAGCCGGCACGGCGATCGTATCGTCCGGCCCTGGGCCGACGGCATGGCAGGCTGTGGCATGGCCGACCTCGTCGAGGACCTCCGCTTCCGGGGGTTGATCCACCAGATGACCGACCCCGCGCTCGCGGAACGACTCGCCGCCGGCCGTGTCACCCTCTACTCCGGCTTCGATCCGACCGCCGACAGCCTCCACGTCGGCAGCCTGCTGCAGCTGTGCACGCTCCGCCGGTTCCAGGAGGCCGGGCACCGGCCCATCGCGCTGGCCGGCGGAGGAACCGGATTCGTCGGCGATCCCGGCGGAAAGTCGGAGGAGCGCTCGCTGCTCACCGAGGAGCAGCTCGGGGCCAACCTGGCCGGGATCCGCAGCCAGCTCTCGCAATTCATCGAGTTCGGTGGCGGGGCCGGCGGGACGGGCGCCGTGCTCGTCGACAACGCCGACTGGCTCCGGCCCATGGCCCTCTTCACGTTCCTGCGCGACGTGGGCAAGCACTTCACCGTCAACCAGATGGTGGCGAAGGACTCGGTCCGGTCGCGTCTGACCCGGGCCGACCAGGGCATCTCCTACACCGAATTCAGCTACATGCTCCTGCAGGCCTACGACTTCCTCCGGCTCCACGACGACTTCGGGTGCACACTCCAGATCGGCGGGAGCGATCAGTGGGGGAACATCACCATGGGCATCGAGCTGATCCGCAAGGTGCGACGGTCCGAGTCCTTCGGCCTGACCTCGCCGCTGGTCCTGAAGGCGGACGGCACCAAGTTCGGCAAGACGGAGTCGGGGACGGTCTGGCTCGACGCCGGCCGTACGTCGCCCTACCAGCTCTATCAATTCCTCCTGCGCAGCGAGGACGGCATGGTGGGTTCCTATCTCCGCTACTTCACCTTCCTGACCCACGACGAGTTGCTCGCCCTCGACGCGGCGACGACCGAGCACCCCGAACGACGGGACGCCCAGCGGATGCTGGCCCGGGAGGTCTGCACGCTGGTGCACGGAGCGGACGAGACGGCGCGGGCCGAGCATGCAGCCGCCGCGCTGTTCGGCGGTGCGCTGGTCGGACTCGACGAGCGCTCCCTGCTCGAGATCTTCGCCGAGGCACCGTCGACCGACGTGGCCCGTACCCGGCTGGAGGGCGAGGGCGCGCTCCTGGTCGACCTCCTGGCGGAGACGGGACTGGTCGGCTCGAGGAGCCAGGCGCGGACGACCGTCGATCAGGGCGGGGCGTACGTGAACAACACCCGGGAGCCCGACGTGGCCCGCCGGTTGACGGTGGCCGACGTCATCGCCGACCGCTACCTGGTGCTCCGCCGCGGCAAGAAGGACCACCACCTGGTCCGGTTCGGCTGACGGGCGCCGACCGGTCCCCCCGCCCCCCCGTGCCCCTCGGGGCTTCCGGCCCGCGGGCACTGGTGGTCGGGCGGGGACGCGGTGCTCCTCCGGACGGCGCCTGCGGGTGCGGGCGGGGGGGCGCCGACCGGGTCCTACACTGACGCGCGTGAACGCTCCGGGTGACAACGCCGACGTGTCCGAGGTCCGGCTGAGCAGCGGGCTGCCCGAGACGGTCCTGCACGAGGAGCCGGCAGCTGTCGGTGCGGCCCTGGGCGACGCGTTGGCCCAACCGGTGGAGCGCCGCCGCCACGCCGTGTCCGACGTGGTCCGTGCCAATCCGACGTCGCTCGACGCATGGGCGGCGCTCGGGTCCCTCGCCCGGGACGACGTCGAGGCCTACGCCTGCTTCCGGGTCGGCTACCACCGGGGCCTCGACGCCCTGCGGGGTAGTGGCTGGAAGGGCTCGGGACTGGTGCGTTGGTCCAACGTGTCGAACCGCGGATTCCTCCGATGCCTGGACGGGTTGCGCTCGGCGGCCGGGTCCATCGGCGAACATGCCGAGGAGGAGCGTTGCGCCCAGTTCCTGCGCCAGCTCGATCCGGCGTGGCGACCCGATTGGACGGGCTACCCGGCTTGACGACGGTGGTCCGGTCGCACTCGTCCGGTGCGGCGCCCTCCCGCCACACGGGACGGGTGCTGGCGGCCGGCATGGCCGTCCTGGCCGCGGCAACGCTCGCCGGATGCGCCGGCCAGGAGCAGTCCGGTACCCCGGCACAGCGGGTGACCACCTGGATCGACGGAGGCGGGGGCTCGGGGATCGGTAACGTGGAGGTGGCATCGCGCAACGTCGACCTGGCGATCGAGAAGCACAATTCCGCCGCTGCCGTCCGCGAGGTGTGCGCCCTGCTCAGCAACGAAGCGCAGACGTCCATCGGCAACCTGCCGACCCCCGACGAGCAACTGACCAACGAGTTGGACGCGGCCTACACGGTCGCCACCGACGCGGGCGACGACTGCTACAACGGAGCGTCGGGCGATCCTCGACTGCTCGCCCGATCGGCCACCGAGCGGGCGAGGCTGGCCGGCATGCTGGCGGCCGCGGTCAGCCACGTCGAATCGGTGACGGGGAACACCCCGACGACGGCCACCACCGCCCCCCAGGGTGGCGGTGACCCCTTCGCCGGTGGCTCGTGAGCGGGGGAGGGGTGGGTCCCGACGACGGCGACGGCGGGGAGTTCGACCGGCTGCGTCGCCGCGTCCTGTGGGCCATGCCCACCGGACTCTTCGTCGTCGGTAGCCGGGCGGGTGACGACCGCAACCTCATGACCGGCAACTGGGTGATGCAGGTGGCCACGTCCCCCACGCTCGTGGTGGTCGCGGTCGAGGTCGAGTCGGTGACCAGGCGACTGGTTCAGGACGGCGGATCATTCGCGGTGTCGCTGCTCGCCCGCTCCGAGCGGGCGCTGGTCCGTCGGTTCGTCAGGCCGGTCGGCGACGCGGAGGTCGACGATGCCGGTGTGGCCCGGTCGCTGCAAGGTGTGGCGGTGGTCGAGGTGGCCGGCGGCCTGCCCGTCCTCGCTGCGGCCGTCGCATGGCTGGCCTGCTCGGTGCGGTCGGTCCAGGAGTGGGACGTCGACGGGTCACGGGGTGGGGCGAGCCACGTCCTGGTGGTGGGGGAGGTGGTCGACGCGGGTGCATCGGGGCGACTGTCGGCACCATCGGACGGGGACGACCCCGTCCTGTCCATGCGGGATACCCGCATGCACTACGGGGGCTGAACCGGTGGCCCCACGCGGCCCCACCACCGCTCCGACCGGGCCGCCCGCCGGGGTGCTCAGCCGACGGGACCGGCGGCCTCCGGCCGGAGGTCGACCCGGAGGACCAGCACGCCGTCCTCGATCGACACGTCGGCGTCACCCAGCATGGCGTAGTCCATGAAGTCGACCTGAGCCTGCTCGATGAAGCGCCGGCGGTCCGGGCCCTCGATGGGCGGCAGGCCGCGGTTGCGGACCGCCTCGGCCCGGGCCCGGAACCGGGCGACCATCTCCTGGGGATCGAATTCGTCGGCCACGGTGCGACTGTAGTGGCCCCGACCGTGGACGCGGCTGGTGCCACGACCGCCGGGAGGTGGCACTACACTCGGTGCATCGTTCTCAGGTGGTGACCCGGCCGCGCCGTGCGCCGGGGAGTGTCCACCCTGGTGGGGCAAGGAGTTGGTCTCGTGAAGAAGGGACGCCATCGCCGATTCGAGGAGGCGCGCAGCCTGAAGCGGTCCGTAGCGACGGCGAGCAGGCGATGCCCCGAGTGCGGCGCCGAACCGGAGGACAAGCACGCCTCGTGGTGCCTCGCCGCCGAGGACGACTACGACGAGATCCTGGGCACGACGCCACGGGACGCGTCGTCCGACGAGGACGACCCGTTGGCCGACTAGGAAGCGCTTCGGCTACCGCCGTCGGACAGTCGGGTGGGGCAGCAGTGTGGTCCGGGTCGACGTCCCCGTGCGCTCGTCGAGATAGGCGGCCAGGCGTCTGTAGACCTTCCTGCCCGCCATGGTCTCGAGTTCGGTCCGCATGGTCCGGTAGACCGGCTCGTGACCGGTGAACGCCTCGGGTGCCTCGGTGCACCACCAGTGGAACTCGGAACCTCCGTCACCCCAGTGGCGCCGGTCCCACTGCCGCACGACCGAGGTCACCCGCCCGTCGGGCGCCGTCTCGTCCTCACGCCGCAGGGGAAGCTGCCAGCAGACCTCG
>JAKAZC010000231.1 GCA_021826655.1 Actinomycetes bacterium
GCCTCAATGGTGTTCGACCTGAGCCTGGCCTCGAGTTGGGCCCGGTCACCTCGTCGGAGCTTCAGTGGAGGAAGTCGCATGCCTCCATGGAATCACATCAGTGTTATTATCGCGAGCATCCACTAGGTGAATCTGCGCATCGCCTTATCCCGTTCTTCAACGGGGTCCCTACTGTCGATGAAGGAGGCAAGCGGACCCCGGCAACCACCGCTTGAGATCCCATGGACTGGCTCATCATGCTCCCCCTGCTGGTCGTGGCGTTCGCCTGCGCGGCCATCCCGGTCCTCATGGACTCGGGTCGCCACCGCTGACCGACCGGTCGGCGCGACGCCGGTGACACGGGCGGCGGGCGCGTGCATACTGCTTCCGTGCATCACCCCCGCCGATCCGCGTACGCCCCCGCCCGAACGGGGTCGGGCGTACGCCTGGCGTGGGTCGTCCTCGCCACGGTCGCGCTGGTGTCGGCGGCATGCGGCGGCGGATCGGCGGCCGCAGGCTCCGACGGGAGTGTCACGTCACTCCCCTACCTGCACGTCGTCACGCCACCGGCGGGCGCGGCCGACGCCACCCCGTACCTGGCCGATCCGGCGGGGCGCCAGGTACTGCTGCACGGTGCGGCCGCGGTCGGGATGCAGGACGTGGCCTATCCGGATGCGAACGGCGGGCCGGGGTGCTTCCCGGTCAGCCCGGCCGCCTACACCGGCCGGTGCCCGGCTGCGTCCGCGCTGATCCCCCAGCCGCCGCTGTGCGAGGTACAGGCGGGCCGGCCGCCCTACCGCCAGTCGACGGTGCCCGGCAGCGGCGACGACTTCGCCCAGATGCGGTCGCTCGGCTTCGACGTGGTCCGCCTCGTGCTCAACTGGAGCCAGCTCGAACCCCAGCCCGGCGTGTACAGCACCGTCTACCTGCAGCGGGTGGCCCAGGTGGTCGGCTGGGCCGGCCAGCAGGGGATCTACGTGATCCTCGACATGCACCAGGACCAGTACTCGCGCTACATCCTACCCGGCAGTCCGTCGAAGCTGCCCCCCGGCTGCACGTCTTCGGGCGGTGGCGACGGCGCACCGGCCTGGGCCGTGTTCACCGACGGCCGTCCGGCCTGCGCGCTGTTCGGGCAGGGCGACCTCAACCCGGCGGAGGCGGCCGCCTTCGCCAACTTCTGGGACAACCACCCGGTGGCGTCCCCACAGGGTGCGGCACCCGGGATCGGCCTCCAGGACCACTACATCGGGGCGATGGTCGCGCTGGCGAAGCGGTTCGAACACGACCCGACCGTCCTCGGTTACGAGGTCATGAACGAGCCCCAGCCCGGCTCGTTGGCGGCCGTCCCGCTTGAGAACCTCTACGCCGCGTCGGCACACGACCTGTTCCCGTTCTACCGGCGCGTGGTCGAGGCGCTCACCGGTGTGCGCGACGGCCTGCCCACGTGTGCCCGCTCGGCACCGAGCTCGATGGCCAACGCGTGCGCCTATCCCGCGCTGGCCGGCGTGGACCACCAGCAGATCTTCGTCGAGCCGATGGCCTACCGGAACCTGGTCGACTTCTCGCCACAGGTCAGCGCACCGTTCAGCCGGTACCCGAACCTGGTGTGGGCGCCGCACATCTACACCCACGCGTTCACCCTCGACCAGTTCATCGGGTACCCGCCCACCGACAGCCCGTTCCCGCCGACCTACACCTTCGGGTACCAGACGGCGGAGGCCGAGGCCCAGGCCATCCACGCCGCCGTGCTGACCACCGAGTTCGGCGACTCCTCAGCCACCGACCCCACCGTGCTGGCCGGCGAGACCGCCGCACAGGAGTCGACCCTCACCGGCGGGACCGTGTGGGCATGGAAGGGACTGTCCTCCGCCATGGGGACGTGCTGGTGCGTCCGCTGGCAACACAGCTCGTTCCAGACCACGGCGAACGGGCAACCGGGCACGGGCGACCCCGCCGTCGCCCCATCGGCCGCCGACCTGCTCATCCCCTCGCGGCAGGAGTACCTGGCCCGCGTGGCGCCCCGGGCCACGTCCGGGACGCTCCTCGCCTACCGGTACGACCCGGCATCGCACACGTTCGCCATGGCGGCGGCCGGCACCGCCGCGGTGCGCCGGGGCGACCGGGGAGCCGAGACCGTGGTGTACATCCCCGCCGGCGTGGCCGGCGCGGTGACCGTCGACGGGGGCGCGACCCTCGACACCGTGGTCCGCAACCCGGACGGGAGCCGCACCGCCTACGTGGCGCCGACCGGAGGTTCGCGCTACGGCGTCGAGGTCGGGTCGCCGGGGGCGTCGTTAGTGGCGACGGTGGATGCCGCCGCCGCAGACCCCCTCCCGCCGATCGGCGAGCCGCAGGCGAGGCAGGCGGCCGAACAGGCCATCGCCGCAGCAGCACGGTCGTCGACGCCGTCCATCGCCGCCAAGGCCGCACTGGCCACCACCCTGGCCGGGCTGCTGCTCGGGACGTCCGACCCCGCTGCCGGCGGCTGAGGGCTGTGGCTGGCAGCGGATCAGCGCGGTCGACGGATCCCACCGGAGGACGGGATGCGTCGCACCCGTAGGATGCCCCCCATGGATCGCCGTCGATGATCGACTGGCTGTTCCGCAACCGCCGGACCGGCGCTGTCACCGTCGCCCAGTTCCCGAATCCGCCGCTCCTGGTGTTCCTGGTCGCGGTGGTCGTCCGGTGGGCCCTCCACCCAGCCGGGACCGCCGGCACCGCCGTCGACGTGGTCGCCACCGCCGCGCTGGTCGTCTGGGCCGGCGACGAGATCGTCCGCGGGGTCAATCCGTGGCGGCGGCTGCTCGGTGCGGGCGTCCTGGCCGGCACGGTGTTCGGGGTACTGGCGCGTTAGCCGTGCACCACGTCCCTCCACGGTGGCCGGATGGCGCCGGGCCTCAGAGGAACCGCGCCACGTAGGGAGCGAAGCGCTCCCGCAGTTCGTCGACGCGGAGCCCGACGTCCTCCGCCCGGTACTCGATGGTGCCGAGCCGGCCCCGGGTGTGCCCCGCCAGATAGCCGCTGACGGCCCGGTGGGCGGCGTCGTCGAACGGCTGGTCGGCGAGTTCGTAGATGGCCCGGACCGTGCCCAGCTCGTCGGCCATGAACTCGTCGAAGCGCACGTCGAGGGCGCGGCCGCCGTCCAGCACCGGGCGGTCCCGCACGCAGGCGGTGAGCAGGTCGTCGATCCGGTCGGCCCACGACCGGCCCAGTACGGCGGGATCGACCCGGTCGGTGTACATCCGCGCGCTGTAGGCGATCATGGTCGCCATAGACACCACGACGTCGACCGGGTCGCGGTGGGTCACCACGGTGGTGGCACCCGCGAACACCTCGGCCAGGACGGGGAGCTGCTCGAGGTGCTGGGGCGACTTGAGGACCCACCGTCCCCCGCCCCGGGTGAACTGCAGCGCCTGCAACATGGTCCGCAGGTAGCGGTAGTGGGGCGTCTGGTCGTGGGCACGGTAGTAGTCCCGCCACGCGGGTACCGGGGCGAGCGTCTCGAAGAACATGGTCGAGAAGTCCACGGCCAGGAGCTGGATCTCCTCGTGGACGTGGTCGGTGGTCATCTCGTGCATGCGCACGAACAGCGGCATGGCCTCGTTGAGGAACCACACCGCGGCATCGGTCCGGGTCCGCCTCGGGCTGGGCGCCACGCCGAGTTCACCGGGCGGCGGGAACGGCTCGAGGCTCTCCCAGTAGGGCAGCGAGCGCAGGGCCGGGTCGGCGCCCAGCAGGTTGTGGAGATGGGTGGTCCCGGTGCGGGGCAGTCCGACCACGACGATGGGCGGCACCAGCTCGATGTCGTGGATCTCGGGGTGGCGGGCGATCAGGTCGGTCAGGAGCAGGCGGTTCTTCAGGAGCTGGACCATCTGCGCGTGGAAGACCACCCGGCCGGCCGGGGTCACCGGTTCGACGTCGCGCAGCGCGGCCAGGAGCACGTCCAGCCGCTCCTCGTAGTCGCGCGGTCCGAAGTCGGTGAGGCCCGTCTCGTCCGTCGCCTGCTCGTGCAGCCGACGCGCGTCGAGCGGGCAGTCGTCGGCCATCGCACCCATGCCGTCCAGCATCTCGACGACATGGGGAGCGAAGACCGGTCGGGCCAGGTCCCCGATGTGGACGGCGTCTGTCATGGATCCCCCGATCGGTCGGCCCCGCCGTCAACTTACATTACGCTGGGTAACGGAATGACGTCGGCCACCGCCACCTGCCCGGCCCCGGGCCGGCCCCGCGACCCGAGGATCGATGCCGCCGTGCGGCGCGCCGTGGTCGACCTGCTGCCGGCGACCGGGTACGAAGGGCTCACCGTGGCCGCCGTCGCCGACCGGGCGGGGACCACGAAGCCGGCCGTCTACCGCCGGTGGCGGACCAAGGCGCAGCTGGTCCACGAGGCGGTGTTCCCCTCGGGGGAGGGGACACCGGTGCCCGACGGCGACGACCTGGTGGCGGACCTCCGCTCCATGGTGGCGGCCTCGGCGGCATTGTTCGGGCGGCCCGAGGTCCGGGCCGCGGTGCCCGGCCTGCTCGCCGCGTTCGCGGCCGACCCCGGCACCCATGCCGAGCTGCGGGGTCGGGTGGCGGTGCCGGCCCGGGCCGGCTTGCGCGCACGGATCGAGCGGGCGGTG
>JAKAZC010000232.1:0-966 GCA_021826655.1 Actinomycetes bacterium
CAACGGTCCCACTGGCCGACCTCTCCGAGCGCGACCTCGTCGGCCACTTCACCCGCCTGTCGCACCGCCAGTTCTCGGTGGACCTGGGCGCCTATCCGCTGGGCTCGTGCACCATGAAGTACAACCCGAAGGTCTGTGACACCGTGGCCGGACTGCCCGGGCTGGCCGGCGTGCACCCGGCGGCCCCGGTGTCGACCATCCAGGGGTGGCTGGCGCTCGTGGTCGAGCTCGAAGAGGTGCTCTGCGCCGTGACGGGCATGGCCGCGGCAACGTTCCAGCCGGCCGCCGGGGCCGCCGGCGAGCTGACCGGCCTGCTGCTGATGCGGGCCTACCACGACTCCCGCGGCGAGAGCCGCCGCCGGGTCCTCATCCCGGACTCGGCCCACGGCACCAACCCGGCGTCGGTCACGCTCGGGGGCTACGAGGTCACCACCATCCCCTCCGACGAACGGGGCTGCGTGGACATGGAGGCCCTCAGGGGCGCCCTGGACACCGACGTCGCCGGCATCATGCTGACCAACCCCAACACCCTGGGCCTCTTCGAAGAGGACATCGAGGCCATCGCCGACGCGGTACACCAGGTCGGCGGGTTGCTCTACTACGACGGCGCCAACCTCAACGCCATCCTCGGCGTGGTCCGGCCGGGGGACATGGGCTTCGACATCGTGCACCTCAACCTCCACAAGACCTTTGCCACCCCCCACGGCGGCGGGGGGCCGGGGGCCGGGCCGGTGGCCGTCTCCACCCGCCTGGCCGAGTTCCTTCCCGGGCCGCGACCGGTGCGGCGTCCCGGCGACGACCAGGGCTACGCGTGGTCCGTCCCGGCCCGGTCCATCGGCCGGGTCCACGGTTGGCACGGGAACGCCCTCGTGCTGGCCCGGGCCCTCTGCTACCTCGAGGTCCACGGAGGCGACGGGCTGCGCCGGGTGGCCGAACGGGCGGTCCTGAACGCCAATTGGCTGCGGG
>JAKAZC010000232.1:976-4592 GCA_021826655.1 Actinomycetes bacterium
TGCGATGTGTGTACGACATCCCCTTCGACCGCCCCTGCATGCACGAGGTGGTGCTGGCGGCGTCCACCCTGCGCAAGCAGCACGGCGTCCGGGCGCTCGACGTGGCCAAGCGGTTGCTGGAGGAGGGGTTCCACTCACCGACCGTCTACTTCCCGCTGATCGTGGACGAGGCGCTCATGGTCGAGCCCACGGAGACCGAGAGCCTCCAGACGCTGGAGGCGCTGGCCGATGCCCTGGAGCGGATCGCCACCGAGGCGGCCCAGGACGGCCAAGCGGCGGCGGCAGCCCCCCGTACGACGCCGGTGCGCCGCGTGGACGAGGCCCGGGCGGCCCGCCATCTGGTGGCGACGTTCGACGCTCGCCCGTGATGGATCCCGAACCCTGCGGAGGCGGGGCGACCAGGGGGAACCGGTCCGCACCTGGGGGAGAGGCCACCCCACCGGCTGCGGTATGCCACCAGTTCACCGGGGACGGCTTGCTACCGTAGCGGCACATGGAAAGCGGCCCGCCGCCCGGCCGCGGCTCCGACCCCCTTCATCGCCGCCGGGGCTCGACCCCGAACGAGGAGCGCCTGCGGGCGCTGGGCAGGGACGTGTCGGGGCCGGGATCGCCGGGCTCCGTTCCCAACGAGGAGGGCCTCCGCGCCCTCGGTGCCCAGATCGACAGCCACCACCGCCCGGCCCGCCGCCACCCCCGTCGCCGCCGCCGGCTGGTCTGGACCTTCGGGACGCTGGGGACGGTGGTCGTGGTGCTGGTGGCGGCCGTCGCCGGCTACGCCTGGTGGCTCAACCACAAGATCCACCGGGTCGCCGTGGGTGGTCTGACCGGTTCCGTCAGCCGGGGGGTCAACGCCGGGACGGAGAACATCCTCCTGGTCGGGTCGACGTCGCGGTGCGCCCTGAAGGTCCAGAACCCCGCCTACGGGTTGTGCTCGCAGGGGGTGACCGGGGTCAACAGCGACGTGGTGATGATCCTCCACCTCAACTCGGCCAAGGGCACGGCGTCGATCCTCTCGATCCCTCGCGACCTGTTCGTCCCGAACGCCCGCAAGGAGGGGGCCAACAAGATCGATGCCGCCCTCTACGAGGGACCGACGCAGCTGGTGACCGCCGTCGAGGAGGACTTCGGCATCCCCATCCAGCACTTCGTGGAGCTCAACTTCGACACCTTCGCCAACGTGGTGCAGGCCCTGGGCGGGATCAACATGTACTTCCCCGAGCCCGTGTACGACGCCTACTCGGGCCTCGACATCCAGACCACGGGGTGCATCCACCTCACCGGCTACCAGGCGCTCCAGGTGGTCCGGGCCCGCCACCTGCAGTACAAGGGCCCCGGGGTGACCTCGACGAACCCCCGCCTCTGGCCACCGGAGAACCAGAGCGACCTGGCCCGGATCCGACGGGACCACGAGTTCCTGCGGGTCCTGGCCACGACGGTGTCCAAGCAGGGCCTGGGCAACCCGCTGACCGACCAGCGGATCGTGTCCAGTGTGGTGGGGCAGCTGACCGTCGACAGCGGCTTCAGCGCCTCCCACATGGTCAACCTGGCCCTCACCTTCCACGGCATCAACGCCAACACCGCCCCCCAGTTCACCCTCCCGGTGGCCGTGTCCAGCTCCTTGCACTACTACTACAAGGGCTACGACTACGGGAACATCGAGTTTCCCGTCCAGCCCCAGGACGCCCAGGTGGTCGACCAGTTCCTGGGGCTGGGCCCCGACGGCGACACCATGAACGGGGGGACCCTGCCCTCGCCGGGAAAGGTCACCGTGTCGGTGTACAACGGCACCGGGGTCTACGACCAGGCCACCACCACGGGCAACGCCCTGCAGGCCCTGGGCTTCCACATCGGGACCCTGGGCGACACGCCCCCGGCGGCTGCCCAGTCCGAGACCCGCGTGTACTACGCGTCGCGTACGCCGGCCGCGGAGGCGGCCGCCCAGCTCGTCCAGCACTCCATGTCGGGGGCCGTGGTCATGGCCTACAACCCGTCCATGGTCCCGTCCGGGTCCCAGGTGGCCGTGGTCACCGGCACCAGCTTCTCCGTCAACCCCCCGGCGCCGGCCACCCCCCTGGCCACCCCCACCACGGCAAAGGGGGCCAAGGGGGCCAAGGGCTCGGCGAAGACCCAACCCGCGCCGACCACCACCACGCCCACCACCGCCCCCAACGCCACCTTCAGCGCCCCCTCCCAGGCGGTGGAGAACCTCCAGCCCTGGGACCCCCGCTCGTGCGGTCCGCACGGGACACCCGGCCCCTGAGCGAGGCCGGCGACGATCGACGGCCGTCCCTCCCGGGTGACCTCGGGACCGCCGTCCTGGCCGTCACCGCCGCCTCGCTCCCGGTCTTCCTGGTCGGTGCCTTGGCCGTCGAGATGCGGTCGTCGCTCCGTTTCAGCCCGAGGGACCTCGGCATCGCCGTGGCCCTCTACTACCTGGGAGCCGCCGCGGCGGCCATCCCCGGCGGCCACCTGGCCGACCGCCTCGGCGCCGAGCGCACGCTGCGCGCCGCCACCGTCGCCAGCGGCGTCCTGCTGGTCCTGCTGGGTGCGGCCACTCGGAGCTGGTGGGTCCTCGTCTGTCTCATGGTGCCCAGCGGGGTGGTCAGCTCCGCCGTCCAGCCGGCCACCAACCTCTTCCTCGCCCGCCGCATCCCCACGGCAAGGCAGGGCATGGCGTTCGGTGTCAAGCAGGCGGCCGTGCCCCTGGCCACCCTGCTGGGCGGTCTGGCCCTGCCGGTGGTGGCTCTCACCGTCGGGTGGAGGTGGGCCTTCGGGTTGGCCACCGTGCTGGCCCTGGCGGCCACCCGGCGGGCCGGCCGGGCCATCCGCCCGGCAGAGCCGGGGCGGCAGCCCTCGTCGGAGGGTGGGCGGGGTCCGGCCGTGCTGGCCCTCGGCGTCCTGGCGGCGGGGCTGGGGTTCGGGGTCTTCGCGGCCACCGGCGTCTCGGCCTTCCTCATCACCTCGGCCGTGTCCGAAGGGATGGGCAAGGGGACGGCCGGGATCGTGGCCGCATCGGCCGCCGCCGTGGCCGTGGCGGTCCGTGTGGTCGTCGGGGCCATGGCCGATCGGCGCACCGGCGGGCACTTCGGCACCATCGGCGTCATGCTGGCCCTGGGGGCCGGCGGGAGCGGCCTCCTCGCCCTCGGGGCCGCCACGCGGTCGCCGGCCGTCTTCGTCGCCGGCGGGGTGGTGGCCCTGGGCATCGGCTGGGGCTGGAACGGCCTGTTCAACTACGCCGTGGTGCGGTCGCACCTCCACATGCCGGCCCGGGCCACCGGGATCACCCAGGTCGGGGGCCGGCTCGGGGGTGTCCTGGGGCCCTTCGTCGTCGGGTGGGTCGTCGCCGCCGATTCCTACGAGGCGGCCTGGCTGGTCACGGCGGCGGCAGCCCTGGTCGGCGTGGCGGCCATCGGCCTCGGACGGCACCTGCTGGCCCGGGCGGCCGCCGTGCCGGCCTGACTCCTCGAACCTCCGCCCGGACTCGGAGCAAGACGCCCGTTCCGAGCCGGCGTCCGGGTGCGGCACCGGGGGAGACGTCGGTTGCCCCGCTCTGGACCGCCTGACCATTTACTTTACATAATGCACATTATCGGCGGTTGGGCCGAGTTTCGTGGTC
>JAKAZC010000233.1 GCA_021826655.1 Actinomycetes bacterium
GTGGCGCAGCTCGGGGCGTTCGACGTGGTGGCCACGCTGCGCCGCGTCCTGGCCCGGGCGGCGGGCGAGGGGCCGCCGCTCGAGGTGCAGGTCCAGGGACCGTTCGAGACGAGCTACAGCCTGGCCACCGTGAATCGGCACCTGGCCGAGGGTCTGGCCGGTGCGCCGGACCTCGCCGTGTCGATCTACGCGACGGAGGGCCCGGGGGACTATGCCCCGGCCCCGGCCGACCTGGACCGCCATCCCGAGGCGGCCGAGCTCTTCCGCCGGTCCGTCGACGTGCCCTATCCCGACGTGGTCATCCGACAGATGTGGCCCCCCCGCCTCCACGACTCGCCCGGCGCGGTGACCTGTCAGTACTTCGGCTGGGAGGAGAGCAGGATCCCGACGTGGATGGCGGACGACTTCAACGGCTACCTCGACGGGATCGGTGCCATGTCGCGGTTCGTCCGAGACGTGCTGCGCGACTCGGGGGTCGACGTACCCGTGGCCGTGGTCGGCCTCGGTGTGGAGTGCCCTGAGCCCGACGCGACCGTCGATGCACCCGAGCTCGCCGGACTGTCCGGGTTCACCTTCCTCCATGTCAGCTCGGCCTTCCCCCGGAAGGGGGTCGACGTCCTGCTCGCCGCCTACTTCGAGACCTTCGACGGCTCGGACGACGTCACCCTCGTCCTGAAGACGTTTCCGAACCCCCACAACGGGGTGGCCGAGACCCTGGCCCGGCTGCGGGCGGGGCACCCGGACCCGCCCGAGGTCCGGTGGATCGACCGCGACATCGACCAGCGGGAGATCCACGGGCTCTACAACCTGGCCGACGCCCTGGTGCACCCGGCCCGGGGCGAGGGCTTCGGCCTGCCGGTGGCCGAAGCCATGTTGGCCGGTGTCCCGGTCATCAGCGTCGCCTACTCGGGTCTGGCCGACTTCGTCTCCGAGCGGACCGCCTGGTGTGTGCCCTTCGCCCTGGGACCGGCCGAGACCCACTTCGACGTCCCACGATCCGAGTGGGCCGAGCCCGATCAGGCCGCCCTGGGGCAGCTGATGGCCGCCCTGGCCGCTGATCCGACTGCACCGGCGGTGGTCGAGCGGGTGGAGCGCGCACGCCGGCTCGTCGCCACCGAGTTCTCGTGGGAGGCGACCACGCGTCGGTGGGAGGAGTTCCTGGCCGACGTGGTCGAGGAGTCGGCGCCGGTCGAGGTGGCGATGGTCTCCACCTGGAACTCGCGTTGCGGCATCGCCGAAAACACCCGCTACCTCGTCGAACGCTCCCCGGCCCAGGTGTCCTTCGAACTCTTCGCAGACCGTGGTGCCGAGCTCATCGATCCCACTGCCGACGCCGGCGCGATCCGCACCTGGCACGACCGCTGGACACCGGACCTCGGCGAGTTGGAGGCGGCGCTGGCGCTCACCGATGCCGACGTCGTCCACGTGCAGTTCAATTTCGGGTTCTTCGAGTTCGGCCACCTCGCCGATGTCGTCGATCGCCAGATGGCGCGGCGCGGCGTGGTCCTGACCATGCACCGGACGCTCGACTACGACGACCGCGGCGACCTGTTGACGTTGCGCCAGATCCGGCCCACCCTCGCCCGGGTCGACCGGCTCATCGTCCACCAGGAGAGCGACCGGAAGTACCTGGCCGACATGGGACTGGTGGACAACGTCCGGCTGGTGCCGCTGGGAGCGTCGGCCCCACCAGACCTGACGCCCGAGGCGGTCCGGGTCGGACTCGGGCTCGGTGACCGGCCGATCGTCGGGACCTTCGGGTTCCTGCTGCCGCACAAGGGGACGCTCGACCTGGTGGAGGCGGTCGCCGAGCTGCGTGACGAGTTCCCGGACATCCTGCTGCTGGCCCCCTGCGCCCGGTACCCCCACGTCGAGTCGAAGCAGTACGAGGACGAGATCCGGGCGCTGGTGGCGACCCGGGGACTGGAGGAGAACGTCCTCCTCCTGACCGACTACCTTCCCGACGAGACCGCCCGGGTGCTCCTGCTCGCCTCCGATGTGATCGTCCTTCCGTACCACGACACCGGCGAGTCCTCGAGTGCCGCACTGCGCTTCGTCCTGCCGCTCGGCCGGCCGGTGGTCGTGACCGACCAGCCTCTCTTCGACGATGCCGCTGAATCGTTGCTGGTGGTGCGGTCGAACGACGTCGCCGGCATCGCGGCCGGGGTGCGCCAGGTGCTGGTCGACACCGCGCTGCGCCAGGACCTCGCCGATCGGGCCGCGCAGCGTTCGAAGCGGTTCCGGTGGGAGCGGGTGGTGGCGGACCACCGCCGGATCTACGCCGAGGTCCGCCGGTCCGCCCGCCAGCGTCTGACCGATCCCGCCGAGCCACCGGTCCGGGAGCCGGCCGGCGCCTGAGCCCGACCAGACCGGCATCCCGCCTGCCCATGTGGCGCTCGCCCGGGCGGCGCGCCCGCGGTTTTCCCGGGTCGCGCGCTTTGACCTACGATTCGCGGGTGGACTCCCGCCTCGCCCCCGCCGCCGGCACGAACCGCTCCGGAGCGAGGACGTTGCGGTGACGCCGAGCCTGCGCACACCGCAGGTCCGGTCCCTGGAGCTGACCGGTCGCCGGGTGCGCCTGGCCACACTCGTCGAGTCCGACTACCCGGCCTGGCTCGAGGTCCGCAACCGGTGCCGCGACTGGCTCGTGCCGTGGGAGCCCCGGTCGAAGGGCGCGCCGCTCCCGGCCGAGGACCAGGCGAGCTTCACGGCCCGTTGTGCGATGCGTGAGCGCGAGCGCCAGCTGGGGTCGGGATTCGGATTCGGCATCTTCCACGAAGGCCGGTTCGCCGGTGAGGTCACGCTCTCGTCGATCCAGCGGGGCCCGTTCCAGAACGGGGCCATCGGCTACTGGATCGACAAGGACGTCGCCGGCCTCGGCCTCACGCCTGAATCGGTGGTCGTCGTGCTCCGGTTCGCCTTCGAGACGTTGCGGCTGCACCGCATCGAAGTGGCGATCATCCCCCGGAACACCTCAAGCCGGAGGGTGGCGGAGAAGCTCCGACTCCGCAACGAGGGGACCGCACTCGGCTACCTGGAGATCAACGGCGAGTGGGAGGACCACGTCCGGTACGCCATGCGCTCCGAGGAGTGGGTCGCACGCGGGGACGAACTCCGGGGCGCCTGGCTGGACTGACGGTCGGGGGCGGTCGACGGTGCCGACGGACCGGCGTGCCCGGCGTCAGGTGTCCACCCCGCGGACCACGGCGGGGGAGTGGCGGAAGAACTGTTCGACGTCCTGCTCGTAGCGGTATTCCTCGGCCGACGAGCGGGTGGCCCGGCGCAGGTTGTTGGCCCGGGCGAAGCTGTGCACGGTGCCGGCGCTCGAGTACCGGTACTCGAACCCGGCGTCGATCAGGCGCGCCGTGTCCACGCCGCGTCCGAACCGCACCAGGCCTTCCATCTCGGGTGGGAACCGGAGCCCGCCCAGCCGGTCGAGCGGCATGGCGAACAGCCGGGGACGGACCGGGGGCAGGGGGAGCAGGTGGGCGCCCCCGATCGACGCCACCTCGCTCCACGGGAGCTTGCCTCCGCCGGCGACGTTGTACACCCCGGGCACGCGGTGGGCCGTCACGAACTCGAGTGCCCGCACCACGTCGTCCTCCTCCACGAACTGGACCAGGGGGTCGAACCCGGCGATGCAGGGCAGGAGCCGACGGCGCAGGTTGTGGCTGATCGGGGTGACGATGTCGGTGCCCAGGACGTTGGCGAAGCGGAGCACCGTCACGTCGAGGTGGGGGTTGTCGTCGGTGAAGTCCCGCACGAGGGATTCGACCTCGAGCAGGGAACGCTCGAGGCGGGTACGCACCGGGCCGCTCCGCACGTCCTCCTCCCGGAACCACGCCGGGTCCTGTTCGGCCGCGCCGTATACGTGGGTGGACGACTTCACGATCACCTTGCGCACCGAGGTCCCGCTGGCCCCGGCCGCGGCCAGCAGGTTCAGGGTGCCGATGACGTTGATCTCGTGCAGGATCCGGCTCGGCACCGCCACGGAGTTGGTCTCGAGGAACGTGTGCACGATGGTGTCCACCCGGGTGGCACGCACGATGCGACTGAGGATCGAGTACTTCTGGTCGGACCGGACGAACTCGGTGCGTTCGAGGGGCACCTTCGGAGCCTTGGTGCCCAGGCCCAGGATCATCTCGACGTCGGGCTTGGCCTCGAGTGCCTGCGCCATGCGCCCGCCCCAGAAGGTGTCGAGCCCGGTGACCAGTACGCGCCGGCCCACCGGGTCAGCCGAACCAGACGCTGCGGCGCTCGCGCAGCATGTCGTGGAGGGTGTCCTGCATCGTGGACCGGATGCGCTCAAGCACCTGCAAACCCCGGCTCCTCGAGTAGCGCTCGAGGCCCGGCTCCACGTCGAACCGGACCGGGTCGAGGACCCGCAACTTGAACTTGGCCGGGAAGTAGGTGACGTAGCCGAGGGGCCCGAGCAGGAGCGAGTTGGCCGTGACCGGGAAGTACGGCAGCTTCAATGCATTGGCCACCCCCGAGATCCGGAAGAGGATCGGCATCGCCTCCTCGGCACCGACCACGGCGATGGGGATGATCGGCACCCCGGCC
>JAKAZC010000234.1 GCA_021826655.1 Actinomycetes bacterium
CTTGGTGGCCGTAGCTCAGTTGGTTAGAGCGCCAGGTTGTGGCCCTGGAGGTCGGGGGTTCAAGTCCCCTCGGTCACCCCACTTGCGTGAAACTGCTCCACGTCTGGGGTAACATCGCCGTCGGCCCGCCCGGAGCTTTCAGCAAGCTGATCGATCCGGGCGCGAGGTCGAACAGCTGCGCCTCTAGCTCAATGGCAGAGCAACGGACTCTTAATCCGCAGGTTCTGGGTTCGAATCCCAGGGGGCGCACCACGAAAGTCCTGGTGGCGACGCTGGACGGTCGCCGTCACACCCCGCCGATACACTGCACCCAACACGAAACCCAACATCGGGGAGGTGCAGGGTGGCAGGAAGCATGAGGCTGGTGCGGGGGAAGGACACATGGGAGCTGCGTGCCTACCTCGGGCGGGACGAGGCGGGGCGGGTCCGCCACCGCTACGCCACCTTCCAGGGGTCCAAGCGGGAGGCCGAGCGGGCGCTGGCCCGCCTGGTGGCCGAGACGGAGCGCCACCACACCACCGCCCAGGTCGAGGCGCTGCCGAGCTGGGGAGAGCGAACCACGGTCAACGACGCCATTGCGGCCTGGCGGGACAACGGCTGGGAGGACCTCTCCCCCACCACCGTCCGGCGCTACGAGGGCCTGTGGGCGACCCATGTCCGCCAGAGCATCGGCCGTCGCCCGATCGCCTCGCTCAGCCCCTACGACGTGGAGCGCTACTTCCGCACCTTGAAGGGCAAGGGCATGGCCGAGAGCAGCGTCCGCCAGGTCCGCGCCATGTTGCACCGGGCGTGCCGGCTGGCGAAGAAGTGGAGCGGCGGGGCGCTGCCCAACCCGGTGGCCGACACCGAGCTGCCGTCGTGGTCGCTGGAGGACAAGACCCACGTGCGGGCGCCGAGCGTCGGGGAGGTGCGCCGCATCCTGGAGCTGGCCGAGTCGGAGGATATCCGCATCGCCGCGGCCCTGCGGGTCGTCGCCGCCACCGGGATGCGCCGGGGTGAGGTGTGCGCCTTGCGCTGGTCGGACCTCGACCAGGCGGCCCGCACGCTACGGGTGGACGAGAGCGTGATCACCGCCCGGGGCGGTGCGGCGGTGAAGGCCCCCAAGACCCGGGCCAGCGTCCGGCACGTCGCCGTCGACGCCGACACCTTCACCGGCCTCGACCGCCTACGGGTGGAGCAGGAGCTGCTCGCCACGGCCGCAGGCGAGGTGCTCCACCCGGCCTGCTTCGTGTTCTCCTTCGAGCCCGGCGGCCAGGTCCCGCCCCACCCGGACGCCCTCAGCCACGCCTTCACCCGCATCCGCCAGCGAGGCGGCGTGCCGACCGACGTGCACCTGCACTCCCTGCGGCATTTCCACGCCACGGCGTTGGACCCGGTGATCAGCGAGGCGCAGAAGCAGGCTCGGTTGGGGTGGTCGACGGTGCAGATGGCCCGGCATTACACCGACGGGGTGGCGGCGGAGGACCGGCGGGCCGCCGAGCACATCGGGGCGCTGCTCGCCTGAGGGTTTCAGGGGCTCCCAGGCCGGCCGCTGGGCGGCCGACCACTCCCATGGTTGCTGACGTTCCGCTCGGGCTCGAGGCCGTCAAGGGTGCGCTCGCTGCGCTCGCCGGCTTCGCCGCCCTTGACGGCCCCTCCGGTGGCTGCGGGCAGGGGCGCTTCGCCGTCGAGGAGGCGTTCGACGGAGCGGCGGGCGACGCGCAGCCGCCCGTTGATGGTGAAGACCGGCAGGGGAAGGTCGCCTCGTTCGATGGCCCGGTAGATGGACGAGCGGGAATGGCCGAGCAGGGTGGCGACGTCTTCGACGCTGAGTAGCGGCTTGGTGGCCAGGCTGGGGGTGCGGGCGGTCACGGTCGGGGCTCCTCTCCGGCAGCGGTGGTGGTGGTGGTGCGTTCTTGGCGGGCGGTGCGGCGGGCCTCGGCGTGGCGGGCGGCGGCGGTGGCGGCCAGCCAGGCGTCCCCCTCGCTGGTCCAGCCGGTGCCGACGTAGCGCCAATGGGCGACGCTGACAGTCCCCTCCGGCCGGGCGTCGTGGTCGTGGTCGGTGTGCCAGTCGGCGCGGGCGGCGCGCAGGGCGGCGAAGGTGGTGGAGTAGCGGCGGCTCTTGGTGAGCCAATGGCCCCGGAACCCCAGGGTGTGCGCCCAGGCCCGCAGGCGGAGCCCTTCGAGCTCGGGGCGGCCGCCGAGGTCCCAGGCGGTGCGGACCATCCGGGCCAGGTGCGGGCTGAGGTGTTGGTGGAGGGTGTCGAGGTCGGCGGCGTCGAGGCGGTGGTCGAGGTGCCCGGCGGGGTCGGTGCTCTTGGTGGCGTACTTGGCCAGGTAGGCGGCCACCACCCCGGGGATCGGGCCGTCGCCATCATGGGGGATGGGGTGGAGGTCGAGTTGGGTACCCCAGCAGGCGGCGCCGTCGAGGCCTGGGCTGGGCGGGTAGGCGACGGTGGCCGTGGTGGCGGCGTGCTGCAGCGCCTGGGTGAGCAGTGCGGTGTCGAACGGGGCGGGGGGCGGGTCGGCGAGGTGGTCGGGGTGGTCGAGTCGGATGATGGCGTGGAGGTGGACGACGCCGCGGCGCTGGTACTCGACGACCTTGGTGAAGCTCACCCGCACGTGCTGGTGGAGCTTGGTGGCGGGCAGGCCGGCGAGGCGGGCGAGGCTGCGGCGGGTGGCGATGGTGGTGCGCCGCCACAGCTCGCCAGCCAGGGCGTTCCAGATGACGGCGGAGCGGTAGTCGAAGCAGCCTGGGCAGATCGGCGAGCCGATCGTCGGGTCGTCGGGGTCGTGGACGAGGTGGCAGGCTCGGGGCTGCCCGTGGGGGCAGACGCCCGCCACACCGGGCCGGCACGGTCGGGACTGACCTACCGCCGCGGTTCGGGTGGAGTGAACGGGGCCGAAGCTGGGGGCGGTGAGGGTGGCGAAGATGGCCGGGTGGTTGGCGATGGTCTCAGCGATGCCTTTGCCGCCGCGCAGGCCGGCGGCGACGAGCTGGTAGGCGTCGGAGCGGTACACGGCCGAGCAGGTGGGGCAGCGGGTGGCCCGGCGCTGCCCACAGGCTTTGAGCAGCACCCGGTCCGGCAGCTGGTCGCTGCCGAAGCTCCCGGCCAATTCGCCGTCGCTGCTGGTGTAGCGGCGGGTGGAGCCCACCAGGCGCACTGGGTGGCGGCACCAGCCGGCCGCCCTGGCCCGGGCCTCCCACGCCTCGTAGCCGGCCGGGTCCGCGGCCCGGACCAGGACCTGGGCGAGCATCCCCGCTTCGACTTCGGGTGGGATCCCGGCGCCGGTCACGGTTCCAGCCCTCTGCGCAGCCCGGTGGCCCACGTAGCGATGCGGGCGATGGTCGGGTCGTCGAGGTAGGCGGCCCGGAGGCGGACGGGTTGGCCTCCCTCGTGGAGCAGGAGCCCGACACCACGCAGGGCGGGGTCGATCTCCGCGGCGGAGTGGCCTTCGGCGGCCCACCCGGAGCCGAGGATGGTGTCGGAGGCTTCCCGGGTGGCGCAGCGCAGCGCCCAGCGGAACCCGAAGAGGTCCCGGACGCTGGTGGGCACCACGTCCGACGAGGGCTTCTGGGTGGCCGCGAGCACGATGACCCCGGCAGCCCGGCCCCGGGCGATCAGGTCCCGCAGCGACTCGGCCACGCGGTCCCGGGCTTTCCGTTCCCCGGTCGCCAGGTACAGGGCCAGCTCGTCGACCACCACGACGTGCAGGCCGAGGCCGTCGTCGGGGGTCACCTTGCGTCGGCCCCAGGCCAGGAGTTGGGCGTAGCGCAGGTCCATCTCGCCCCGAAGGGCGTCGAGCACGTCGACCGCCTCGGCCAGGTCCGGGCCGACCAGCCGCTCCGCGCAGGACGCCCAGGCGGCCAGCTCGACCCGTTTGCCATCCAACAGCCACAGCTTGACGCCCGGGTCCAAGGCGGCGGCGGCTACCAGCAGGGACAGAGCGGCGGACTTGCCCGCCCCCGGCTCCCCGCCCAGCAGCACGTTGCGCTCCGGCAGGCTGATCGCTACCTGCCGCCCGTCCTCATCGACGCCGACGGGGATCGGCTCCCACAAGCTGACCAACCCGGCATCGGCCAGCGGCCAGGCGAGCGGGGTGGCGGCGGCGAGCGGGTCGCGTTGAACCACGGCCACCGTGCACAGCGCGGCGTTGGCCCGGTCCCGGGTGACCCGGAGCCCGGCGACCCCCATCGCGGCTGCGGCGGTCTCGGCCGCCTTCTCCAACTGCGCTGCGGACGAGCCCCGGGGGACCCGGACCCACAAGGCGTAACCGGCCGCGGTCTCGGTCACCCGCAGCACCGTCGGGGTGCCGTCCCGGTCGGGGTCGAATCCCGCCGCGGTCATCCCGGCGGTGAAGCGGCGGCGGATGCTGGCGACCCGGAGTTGCCGCCACGCCCAGTGCCGAAAGGTCGGCCAGGCCACCAGGCCGGCGACGGGCACGGCCACCGCCACCGACGCCAGCACCGGGCCGACCACAAGACGGACACCCGTCCAGGCGGCGGCGAGGACGGCCAGGGCGGCGAGCTCGATGCGGAAGCCCCACGCCGAGCGGAGGGCGGCCGAGGCCAGGTCGGC
>JAKAZC010000235.1:0-537 GCA_021826655.1 Actinomycetes bacterium
GACCGCGCGCGACCTCGGTCCCAAGCTCAACCGTTCCGCGGGTGACGTGATCAGGTTCCTCCTGTTGCAGGGCGAGATGGTCACCGCCACACAGTCCCTGACCGACGACATGGTCGAGCTCTTCGCGGCGGAGCTGGGCGCCCGGGTCCGCCTGGTCGACCCGGGAGAGGAGAAGGAGGCCGAGCTGCTGGCCCGCTTCTTCGAGGACGTCGAGGAGGAAGAGGAGGACGAGGCCGACCTGAGGCCGCGCCCCCCGGTCGTGACCGTCATGGGCCATGTCGATCACGGCAAGACGTTGCTCCTCGACCGCATCCGATCGACCGACGTGGTCGCCGGCGAGGCCGGGGGCATCACCCAGCACATCGGTGCCTACCAGGTCGCCTGGCGGGACGGGCTCATCACGTTCATCGACACCCCCGGCCACGAGGCGTTCACCGCCATGCGTGCCCGAGGGGCCAGGGTGACCGACATCGTGGTGCTGGTGGTCGCGGCCGACGACGGGGTCATGCCCCAGACGGTGGAGGCCATCGACCACGC
>JAKAZC010000235.1:547-4560 GCA_021826655.1 Actinomycetes bacterium
GCCAAGGCCGCGGACGTGCCCATCGTCGTGGCCGTCAACAAGATGGACCGGCCGGACGCGAACCCCGACAGGGTCCTGCAGCAGCTCTCCGAGCGCGGGCTCGTGCCCGAGGCGTGGGGCGGCGACACGATCACGGTGCAGGTGTCGGCCCTGACCGGAGCAGGCGTCGAGGACCTGCTCGAGCAGATCGCCCTCGTCAGCGAGGTGGAGGAGCTGCGCGCGAGCCCCGAGGGAAGGGCCCGGGGTGTCGTGTTGGAGGCGAACCTCGAGGCCGGCCGGGGCCCGGTGGCCACGGTCATCGTGCAGCACGGGACCTTGCGGGTGGGCGACCCCGTCGTGGCCGGTGCGGCCTGGGGCAAGGTGAAGGCGCTCATCGACGACCGCGGCGACCACGTGAAGGAGGCGCTGCCGTCGATGCCCGTGCAGGTGCTCGGCTTCTCGGAGCCGCCGCAGGCCGGGGACGAGCTGCGGGGGGCCAAGGACCTCTCGACCGCCCGCACCCTCGGCGAGGCCCGAGAGCAGCGGTTCCGACTGTCGGGCCACCTCCCCGTGGCGTCGGCCGCGACCGGGGCCAAGCTCGAGGATCTCTTCGAGCAGATCCAGCGGGGCGAGACCGCGACCCTCAACCTCGTGTTGAAGGCCGATGTGCAGGGCTCGCTCGAGGCCGTCACCGAAAGCCTTCGCAAGCTCGAGCGCGAGGACGTGAAGTTGAGCTTCGTCCGCCGCGGCGTCGGCGGGATCACGGAGAACGACGTGCAGCTCGCCCAGGCGTCCAACGCCACCATCATCGGGTTCAACGTCCGACCGGACCGCCGTGCCCGCGAGATGGCCGAGGTCGGCGACGTCGAGGTGAGGACCTACGAGATCATCTACAAACTGCTCGAGGACATCGAAGCGGCGATGCTCGGGATGCTCGCACCCGAGTTCGAGGAGGTCGTCACCGGCGAGGCGGAGGTGCGCCAGGTCTTTCGGATCCCGCGGGTGGGCGCCATCGCCGGCTGCATGGTCCGCGAGGGCACGATCACCCGGGGATCGAAGGTCCGGTTCCTCCGCGAGGGTGTCATCATCTGGAAGGGCACGATCACCTCGTTGCGGAGGTTCAAGGAGGACGCCCGCGAGGTGCAGGCGGGGTTCGAGTGTGGTGTCGGCCTGTCCGACTACCAGGACCTGCGACCCGGGGACGTCATCGAGACCTTTATGGAGCGCGAGATCCCGAGGGGCTGAGGCGCCGGCATGTCGACGGGTAGCCAGAAGGGTTCGCGTGCCGGCGCGCCGGCCCGGTACCCGAGGGCGTTGCGGGTCAACCAGGTCATCCGGCAGGTGCTCGCCGAGGAGATCGAGCGGCTGGCCGACGCGGACGAGCGCCTGCGGCTGCTGACCGTCACGTCGGTCGACACGTCGGCGGACCTGAGGAACGCGACCGTCTTCGTCGGCACGCTCGACCCGGACAGCGCCGACGCGCTCGAGGAGCGCCGACCGCACCTGCAGCGGCACCTGGGACGTGAGGTGCGGATGAAGCGGACCCCGAAGCTGCGGTTCGCTGCCGATCCGGCGGTCTCGTCCGGGGCGCGGGTGGAGGAGGTCCTGCGCCGCCTCGTCGTCGACGACGCGCCGCCCGACGAGTGAGCGACAGCGAGGGCCGCATCCCGGCCGCCCCGGCGACGCGGCCCGAGCGGCTCGGGCTGGTGGTGGTCGACAAGGGGCCCGGCTGGACATCGCACGACGTCGTCGCCCGGTGCCGCCGGATCTTCGCGCAGCGCCGGGTCGGGCACGCGGGGACGCTCGACCCCGATGCGACCGGGGTCCTCCTGGTCGGCCTGGGCCGGGCCACCAGGCTCCTTCGCTTCCTCACCATGCTGCCCAAGACGTACACGGCCGAGGTCGTCCTCGGCGTGGCCACCTTCACGCTCGACGCCTCTGGCGAGGAGCTGGGGCGGTGGGACATGGGGGAGGTGACCATCGAGCAGGCGCGCCGGGCGGCCGCCGACCTCACCGGCCGTATCGAGCAGGTGCCGCCCATGGTCTCGGCCGTGAAGGTGGGTGGCCGTGCCCTTCACCGCCTGGCCCGCGAGGGGGTGGAGGTGGACCGGCCGGCCCGCACCGTGGAGGTCTACCGGTTCGACGTCGGGTCCTGGGTGGAGCCCGGCGTCCTGCGGGTGCAGGTCGAGTGCTCCTCGGGGACCTACGTGCGGGTGCTCGCCGCGGACCTGGGGGCGGCGTTGGGTGGCGGTGCCCACGTGCGCAACCTCCGCAGGACGGCGATCGGCTCGTTCACCGAGGCGGACGCCCGCCCGGTCGACGAGCTCGACGAGTCCGCGGTGCTCTCCCCGGCCGAGGCCCTGAGAGATCTCGCCGGGGTTCGGGTGGGGTCGGAGGTGGAACGGCTCGTCGGAAGGGGCCTTCCCCTCGACCGGGTGTCGCTCGGCGCGACCGGGGCCGGCCCGTGGGCCCTGGTGGGCGAGAGCGGACGGCTGCTCGCCGTCTACGAGGCCACCGACACGGACAGGGTCCGACCCGCCGTCGTGCTCGCCGGGACCTGACTCGCCGACGGCTCCGCGGGGCCGGGGCCACCGTCGATCCTGCCCGCCAGGCAGAGCAGGCCGTCGATGGTGAGGCCCAAGTCGAATGCCTCACCGCAGTAGGTCAGCGTGGTCGCGTCGATGCCGAGACCACTCTCGTGATGCCGGGCGACGACACCGGGTCCCGAGGCGACGAGCCTGGGCGGGGTCACGGGGACCTCGTTCCCCTCGGGGGTCCACACCCTGAGTCGGCCGGGAACCACCTCGTCGACCACTACCCGGTATCCGCCCTCGTGGACGAGGCGGTGATGGTGCCGGCACAGGCACAGGAGGTTCCCCGGGGTGGTGGGACCCCCGTCGGTCCAGTACACGACGTGGTGCAGGTCGACGAAGGCTCGCTGGGCGCAGCCGGGGAACCGGCAACCCCGGTCCCGTGCCAACACGGCACGCCGCATGCGCAGGGGGACGGACCGGGTTCGCCCCTTGGGCACCACCTCACCGTCACCCCGGTAGACGAGGCGGGAGACGGCGGCGTCGCATGCGAGCCGCCGGGCGCTGTGGGCGGCGAAGGCCCCGGCTCGATCCACCGCGCAGCAACCCGGTCGGTCGGGGTTCTCGAGCACGGTCTCGTCGACGTGCACGAGGACGAGGGCGCCGGGCCCGTCCCGGGTGTCCCGGAAGTTCCCGTCGAGCACGGACTCACAGACGGCGACGAGCGCATCCGCTCGATCCGGTCCAGCCTCGTCCCCGGGGCCCTCGCAGGGCCCCGAGCTGGGGGAGAGCCCGCCGCGCGTCTCCGCGGAAACGCCCCACGGGACGGGCGAGGCGTCGCTTCCGTCCGCCGCCGCCGCCGCCGCCGCCGTTCCGCCGGGACCACCCTCGCCGTGCAACCGGCTGCCCCGCATCGCCTCGCGGACGGTCTCGATCGCGGCCAGGACGCACGCCCCGTCCTCGGGGGAGAGGCGTGCGTGGATCACGACCATTCCGTCGGCATCGGTATGGGAGCGGACGAAGCGAAGGGCGTGCCTGGCGAGGGCTGCCCGACCCTCGCCAGGGTCGGCACGGCGGTACTCCCGTACGAGGGTCTCCAATTGCGAGGCACTGGTGGATCGGGCGATCTCGACCAGCGCCTCCTCCATCTCGGGTGTGGCGACGCGGGTGATCGCGCGGACCTTCGAGTACGACAGCTGCCCCGACGCGAAAGCCTGGCGCACGATCGGGAGCTCCCGGAGGGCCCGCCCCACCCGCACCTGCTCCCGCGCCGCGCCGAGGGCGACCCCGCATCGCCAGTTCAGCCAGTGGGCGCACGACCGGAGGCCCTGGTCGGCCCAGGCCTCCCGTCGGTCGAACTCGGCGATCAGGATCACGAGGTGGCACTCCGCGACCGCCAGGTGCGCCGCTTGGGAGCAGAGCTCCTCCTCGAGCTGCTGGTCGGAGAGGCCCGGATCCACCAGGCCCGGATCCACCAGGCCCGGATCCACCAGGCCCGGATCC
>JAKAZC010000236.1 GCA_021826655.1 Actinomycetes bacterium
TCTCGTGGGCCTCCTCGAGCACCTCGGTCACGTCGGGCAGGTCCCAGTGGGCGATGTCCGAACCCAGCATCACCTGCAGCTCGGAGCCGAACGGGTTGACCGCAGTGTTGAAGGCCAGCGACGTCATCGGGTCGTCGGCCTCGCATCCGAACCAGAAGCGGTCGGCGAAGCGGGCCCGGATGTCCTCGGCCCGCTCGATGCCGCACGCCGCCCACTCGTCGAGCAGGTCCTCGGGCTCGAATGGCCGCCGGGTCAGCTCGGCGGGGATCCGGCGGGCGTCGGGGGCGAAGCGACCGAGCAGCTGGACGATGAGGTCCCTGTCGATCAACGCCGGGTCCAGGTTGGCCCGGAGCGCGGCCAGGTTGCGCTTCTCCCAGTGGCCGACGATGTCGCTGAAGAGGGCTGCGGCCCAGGCGACCCCGCCCTCCAGGAAGGCGAAGTTCATCTGCGGGAACCGCCGGGTCACCCCGCCCAGGAAGAGCGACTTGGCCAGCGACTGCTGGCCCTCTGCCAGCATCGACAGGTGGTTGGCCACGTAGCTGGTCGGGGACCGGAAGGGCGTCATGCCGATGAAGCCGGAGTGGAAGGCGATCGACACCCCGAGCTCCTGGGCCCGGGCCCACACCGGGTCGTAGTCGTGGGCCGAGTCGAGGCCGAACTGGTCGAGCCAGAACGCGTACCGGGCGACCTCGGGATCGGCGGCGGCCAGCGCGGCGAACGGTCGCTGGACGTAGCCGGCGCACAGGACCGCCTTGAACCCGAGGTGCCCGACCGCGTAGTCCAGCTCGGCCACCGCCTCCTCGGGTGTGTGCATCGGGATGGCGGCCACCGGCGTGAGTCGGTCGGCCAGTGGCGCGAACGTCTCGGCGTTGCACCTGTTGAGGGCCCGGCACGCCCCCCTCCGGAACCGGTCGTCGGCCGCGTGGAGGAAGACCAGGCCCAGGCTCGGGTAGACCACGCCGAAGTCGATGCCGGTCTCGTCGAGACGCTCGTAAAGGAGGGCGGGGAACAGGGCGGTGGCCAGGTCGATGGTCTGGCGGGCCGGGGCACTCCACCACGGACCACGCGGCGTCCGTGTGGCCGAGCGTTCCTCGGGCGTCTGGTCGTGCCAAGGGACGTCGGTACCCCCGTACGGGGGGACCAGCCGCCGCAGGGCCGCGTCCTCGAGCGAGATGCCTTCCTGCTCGAGGTAGGGCGCCAGCGTCGGCAGGTGCTCCGCCATGTGCCCGTCGCTGTCGATGACGGGGTGGCCGAGCGTGGCGCGTACGTCGGCGGAGGTGGCCATTGCGTCACGCTAGTCCCCGTCAGGGGGCGATCCCGGGTCGGTCGACCGGTGTGCCCCGTCCGCCCCGGTGGCCCGGTTGGGCAGGGCCGCCAGTACGATCACGCCGGCCACGCCGACGACCACAGCCGCGACGACGAGACCGAGGTCCATCCCCGAGATGAACCCGCGTTGCGCCGCCTCGGCCAGGGCGGCACCGGAGCTCCCGGGGATGCGCTCGGCCACGGCCAGCGCGCCGCCGAGCGACCCGAGGATGACCTTGCCGACGCCGGGCGGGATGGGGCGGTGGGCGAGCAGCGGTGCGAGGATGCTCTGGTAGCGGAGGGTGAGGACCGTCCCGAGGACTCCCACGCCGAGGGCGCTCCCGATCTGCATCGACGTGTCGCTGGTGGCGGAGCCGACGCCGGCGTCGCTCGTCGGGAGCGAACCCATGACCGACTCGGTCGACGGTGCCAAGGTCAGCCCCACCCCGGCACCGATGAGGGCGAACCAGGGCAGGCAGTCACGGTAGGTGCTGTGGACGGTGGTGGTGGACAGCAGCCCGAGGCCCACGGCGATGAGCGCCAGGCCGCCGGCGACCACCGGCTTGGACCCGAAGCGGCGGGCGAGCAGGACCGATGACGGGGCCGCCACGAGGAGGATCAGGGCGAGGGGCGCGAGTCCGAGACCGGTCCTGAGCGGGCTGAACCCGAGGCAGAACTGGAGGTACTGGGTCACCAGGAAGAACAGTCCCAGGAGGGCGAACAGCACCAGGGCGAGGGACGCGATCGCCGCACTGTAACGACGGTCGGCGAAGAACCGCATCGGCAGCATGGGATGGTCGCATCGGTGCTCCCAGACCACGAACAGGCCGATGGTCACGGCCGAGCCGGCCAGCGCGGCCAGGATCAGCGGCGAGGTCCAGGTCCGGTTGGGGGCCTCGATGATCCCCCACAGCAGCAGTCCCAGACCCACCATCGACAGGACTGTGCCGGTCGGGTCGGCCCGCCGGGGTCGGGGGCTCCGCGAGTTGGGGACGAGGAATGCGGTGGCGACCAGTCCGGCGACGGCGATCGGCACGTTGACCAGGAAGACCGAGCCCCACCAGTAGTGGACCAGCAGGAAGCCACCCAGGACGGGCCCGACGGCCACGCCGATCCCGGCGGTACCGGACCAGATCCCGATGGCCCGTGCCCGATCCCGTTCGGCGGTGAACACGTTGGTGAGGATGGACAGGGTGCACGGCATGAGCGCGGCCGCCCCGACGCCCATCACCGCCCGGGCCGCGGTGAGCCGGTCGGGGGTGGGCGACCACGCCGCGAGCGCCGACCCGCCGGCGAATACCACCAGTCCCACCATGAAGACCCATTTGCGCCCCAGGCGGTCACCCAGCGCACCGAAGGTGAGGAGCAGGCCGGCGAAGGCGATGGCATAGGCGTCGACGATCCACTGGAGCTGGCTGGAGGTGGCGCTGAGAGCACGCACCACCGACGGCAGGGCCACGTTGAGGATCGTGTTGTCCAGACTGATCAGCAGCAGCGTCACGCACAGGACGGTGAGCGTCGCCCACCTCCGTTCGCCCCCCTTCGGCGCGCGCATCCCCACGGCGGCGGTCACCTGACCGATCCTCGCCGACGACGGGCCGGGCTCCTAGGGCACAAAGGCCCCTGGCTACCCGGGTGTCCCCGGCCACCCGCCATCCCGGCATGGGTCCGGTGGCACCCCGGTGTCCGGATGGACGCCACCACCATCTGTGGGACCGACCTCCACATCCTCACGGGCGCCGGCCCCGAAGTGGAGACCGGCCGGACCCTCGGCCACGAGGGCACCGGCGTGGTCACCGGGGTCGGCGACGGGGTCACGCTCCTCGCCGTCAGCGACCGGGTCAACCTCTCGTGCGTGAGCTCCTGCGGGCGGTGCTCCTGCTGCCGCTGGGGGCTCCCCAGCCACTGCCTCGACGTCGAGGGCCAGCCGGGGATCCGATGGATCTCCGGCTACATGATCGACGGCGCCCAGGCCGAGTACGTCCGCGTACCGTTCGCGGAGAACTCGGTCTACAAGCTCCCCGACGGGCCGTCCGACGCCGAAGGCATCCTCCTGTCCGGCATCCTCCCCACCGGCTTCGAGATCGGGGTGCAGTACGGCCATGTGCTGCCGGAGGACGTGATGGCGGTGATCGGCTCCGGTCCGGTCGGGCTGTCGGCCGTCATGACCGCCCGGCTCTGCGGCCCGTCCAAGATCATCGCCGTCGACCTCGATGAGTCCCGGCTGGCGCGCGCGGTGGACTCCGGGGGCACCGACACCGTGAACTCGGAGGACCCGGACCGGAAGGACGAGGTGATGGCTCTCACCGATGGGCTCGGGGTGGACGTCGCCATCGGGGCCGTCGGCATGCCGGAGACCTTCACCATGGCGACGGTGATCGTCCGCCCGGGTGGCAACGTGGCCAACATCGGTGTGCACGGTACGTCGGTCGCCCTGGCTCTCGACGAGCCGTGGATCAAGAACATCGACATCTCGACTGGGCTGGTGAACACCGACACGCTCGGGATGCTGCTGTCGCTGGTCGCCGGGCACAAGCTTCCCGCCGACACGTTCGACACCCACGGATTCTCGTTCGACGAGATGCTGGAGGCCTACGTCGTCCTCGGCCACCCGGCCGACCACGACGCGCTGAAGGTTCTGATCCACTGAGCGGTGGGTGGCGCGGTCAGGCCGTGGTCAGGCCCGCACCGGGAGGCCCGTGGGGACCGCAACCCGCCCGGACGTAGCGTCGGGCGACGAACGGTGAGGCCATCGCCCGCATGAGCGCGCTGTAGTCCACTGCGAATCGCAGTTCCGAGCCCACCTGCGGCGGGTTCGTCCCGCAGCCGAGGACCAGGTGGTCGCTGCTGGATCCGAGCACCTCGAAGCCCTCGGGTGCGGTGATGCCGTCGACGTCGACGTCCTGTCGGCCCAGCGCGACGATCACCCGGTTCCCAGCACCCTCCTCCCCCGGACCGTCGTCCGCGGCGCCGAAGGCGGTCCTGCCCCGGGCCCCCCAGGGCCGGGAGGGCTTGTGCCTAGACTCGATCACCTCGCCCACCAGCGAGACGGCGTCGACGTGGAGCCCGTCGACGGCCGTGCTCCGCACCGGCTCGCGACCCAGGAGGACCGATTCGCCGAGGCGCAGGTGGTTGATGCGACCGATGATGGAGCGTGGTTCGAGCGCCCACGGGAGGTTCGCCGAATTGCCGCCTGACACGATGTCGAGGCGGATCCCGAACGCCGCCTCTACCGAGGACGCCA